>NZ_JBHTSL010000004.1:0-162615 GCF_042795115.1 Arthrobacter sp. NPDC056493
GCCCCCGCTACCTTGCTGGTAGCGGGGGCATCGCGTTTAAGCTTCGGTTCAAGCCGTGGCTTAGGTGTTGGGGCGCTTCCCGTGGTTCGCGCCGCCACGCTTACGGTCACGACGCTTACGTGCACGCTTGCTCATAGCTGGCCTCCTTAATTTCGTTACCCAAAAGAGTTGCCCTCCAGTCTCCCATATCAGCGGACAGGCCGCGAACCGGGGACGATGCGGGGGCGCAGGGAGACGCCGCGGTGCCCCCGGTCCGGCCCTACAGTGAGTTGCGGATCGAGACCCGGGCCTGCTCCAGGACCGTCCGCACCGTTTCCAGGGCCACGGGCGTCATGGGCCGGGCGCTGGTGTGAAGGCGCAGTTCGGTGCGCATGTCGTCGCGGAACGCCTGCAGCAGCATCTCAGCTTCCATGAGCATTCGCTGCCCCTCGGCGGTGAAGCGGCCCTGGCCGGCCAGGTCCGCCGATCTGGCGGCGGAGCGTGCCGCTTCGGCCGTGGCCGCCAGGTCCGCCCGCAGCCCGCGCATGTTGCTGCGGATATCGGCACGGAGGTCATCGGCCAGCCGCCGGACGGACGCTGCAATGTCGTTCTCGACGGTCTCCAGCTCCTCGCGCCGGCTGTCCAGTTCAGCCAGGCCCGCAGCGGTGATGCGGTAGTTGGTGCGGCGGCCCTGCGATTCCGTGGCCACCAGGCCTTCCTCCTCCAGCTTGCCCAGGCGAGGATAGATGGTTCCGGCACTGGGGGAATAGGTGCCGCCGAACCGGTCGCTGAGCGCCTTGATGAGTTCATACCCGTGCTTGGGCCCCGTCTCCAGGAGCGCCAGGAGGTAGAGCCGGAGCGCGCCGTGGGCAAAGACGGGAGGCATCAGAGCCCCTGTTCCGCGGTGGCCGGTGCCTGGCCGTGGAAGATGGACGTCTTCCCGGATACCGAGTTGGTCCGGACCAGCATGAGCTTGGCGTCCGGGCCCGAGATGGTCTGCACCTTGCCGCCGGGATGGCCGTACTTCCGGTCGTCGATGACCACCGGCCCGCTGGCCGACTGGGCCACGATGTCCACGCCGACGTCGTGCGGCACGCGGACGGTCAGGTCCCCGGACACCGAGTTCGCACCGAAGTCATGGGTGAAGCCGTGCAGGTCAAAGCTCATGTCCCCACTGACGGTGTTGGCCCGGATATTGCTGAACTGGCCGGACGCCGTGACCTCGCCGGACACACTCTTTGCGGTGAGGACGCCGCTGTGGTTCCGGGCGATCACCTCGCCGCTGACCGTGTTGACGTGCAGTTCACCGGAAGTCCCGTCGGCCAGCAGGGAGCCGGTCACGGTGCTGAGCCGGGTCCGTCCGTGGACACCCGAGACCAGGCCGTCCCCGCTGACGGTGCCCGCCTCAACCTCGACGCCCGCCGGGACGGCGATGCTGATGACCACGGAGTTGTTGCTGCTGTTGTTGACCGAGTCCATCAGGTTCTTGAACCAGCCCTGTGGACCGTGCAACTGGTGGCGGATTTCGAGGCGCCCGCCCGTCACTGAGATCGCCAGCGGATCCCCGATCACCTCCGATACCCCGATCCGCACCACGGCCTCGTCGTGCGTGACGATGTCCAGCCTGCCGCGGACAATGCCCACCTTCAGGTGGGAGACGCCGTCGACATCCATGGTCTGCGGGCCGGTGACGGTCCAGGAGTTCTCTTCCATGATCCCCTCCACTTGCGATATATCGTGACTGTGCAAGCCACGCTAGTCCCTCAGTGCCGGAAGATCAAGATATATCGCGAGTGGGTTTCCTACTCGGGCGAATCCATCCCGAGCCACTGGAACCAGCCACGGTGCAGCACCAGCCAGGCCATCAGCCCGTAGCCCGCCTGTCCCGGGGTGCCCCCGTTGGCCGCGAGGTCCTGGCGCCATTGTTCGTGGTTTAGCAGCGGCGAAAACGTGTCGACGTAGAGGTGCTTGCGCCGGGTGGTGACGTCGGCGAAGGCGGTGTTGAGCTCGCCGAGGCGGCGGTTCTGGACCGGATCCAGGGTAGGAGGCGGCCCCACGACGAAGACCTCCAGCCGCTTCTGGGTGGCTGAATCCAGGATGTTGGCGAGGTTCAGCCGGCTCCGGGCAGTGGACAGCCCGAACTCGATGTCCCGGCCGGACAGCCCGATGACCAGCCGGTTCTCGTGGTTGTCGCTGAACCTCCGGCCGGCCTCCTCGAGCCAGCGGGCAGACAGGCCCTCGGTGCCCTCCTGGGGACACGGAAGGGAAAAGCTCTCCACCGTCACGCCGTCCTGGGGAGTGCGGGCGAGCACCCTGCCCAGCCACCCCAGTGCCCGGGGGTCGCCGAGCCCGGCCAGCAGTTCATCTCCAACAGCTGCAATCCGCAGCTTCCTGTCTTCCACTACTACCTCTTCACTTGTTGGGAGGGCGTGTCCCGGATACGGACCGTTTGCATGCCAACACTAAAGGTCCATTAACTCACGCCGATTAAACAGAACTGCCCGGCTGGAACGGTATGTCACCGTCCGGCCGGGCAGCTGTTCTGCTACTTGCGTGCGAATGCCTGCTTCAGCAGTGCATCCTGCTCCGCAGCGTGGCGCTTCATGGAGCCGGCCGCGGTGGACGCCGAAGCCGGGCGTGACACCAGGCGCACCTTCCGGTCCAGGGCGGTAGGCAGGTGCAGCCCCATGAATGGCCACGGACCCTGGTTGGCGGGCTCGTCCTGCGCCCACACAACTTCTGCGTTCGGGTACTTGGCCAGCTCGGCCTCGATCTCCGCCTGCGGCAGCGGGTAGAGCTGCTCCACGCGGACGATCGCCGTCGTCTTGTCGCCGGTCTTCTGCCGGGTGGACAGAAGATCGTAGTACAGGCGTCCGGAGACGAGGAGAACGCGTTCGACGGCGTCCGCCGGCAGCTGCTCATGGTCACCGATCACCGGGCGGAAACCGCCGGTGGTGAAGTCCTCCACGGACGAGGCAGCGGCCTTGAGGCGCAGCAGCTGCTTCGGCGTGAAGATGATGAGCGGCTTGCGTGGCCGGCTGTAGGCCTGGCGGCGCAGCAGGTGGAAGTGCGAGGCCGCCGTCGTCGGGTTGGCGACGACGATGTTTTCCTCGGCGCACAGCTGCAGGAAGCGTTCGATGCGGGCCGAGGAGTGGTCCGGGCCCTGTCCTTCGTAGCCGTGCGGAAGCATCAGCACGAGCGACGAGCGCTGGCCCCACTTCTGTTCGGCGGACGAGATGAACTCATCGATGATGGTCTGCGCGCCGTTGACGAAATCGCCGAACTGTGCTTCCCACAGGACCAGGGCGTCGGGGCGCTCCACGGAGTAGCCGTATTCGAAGCCCATGGCCGCGTATTCGGACAGCAGGGAGTCGTAGATCCAGAGCTTGGCCTGGTTGTCCGACAGGTTGCCCAGCGGCAGCCACTCGTTGCCGTTGGCCCGGTCGTGGAACACGGCGTGGCGCTGGACGAAGGTTCCGCGGCGCGAGTCCTGGCCGGCGAGCCGGACGGGCACGCCTTCCATGATCAGGGAGCCGAACGCGGCGATCTCGCCGAAGCCCCAGTCGATGCCGCCTTCGCGGGACATCTGTTCACGCTTCTCCAGCAGCTGCTTGAGCTTGGCGTGCACGGTGAAGCCTTCGGGGATCTCCACGTGCGCCTTGCCGATGCGGGCAAGCGTATCGGCCGAGATGGCCGTCGACGCCGGGGCGTTCGTTCCGATGTCCGACTGCTGTGCCTGGGGACGCTCGATGTCCGATACCGCTGCCGAGTCGGCCGTGATGATCGGAATGGGCGAAGTCTGGGCGGCGTGGGTCTCGGCGAACACGCGCTCGAGGCGTTCCTGGTAGTCGCGGAGCAGCTGCTCGGCCTCTTCCTCGGTGATGTCGCCGCGGCCAATGAGCGACTCGGTGTAGAGCTTGCGTACCGAGCGCTTGGCTTCGATGAGGTTATACATCAGCGGCTGCGTCATCGAGGGGTCATCGCCCTCGTTGTGTCCACGGCGGCGGTAGCAGACCATGTCGATGACAACGTCCTTGTGGAACCGCTGGCGGAACTCGTAGGCGAGCTGGCCGATGCGGACGACTGCCTCGGGGTCATCGCCGTTCACGTGGAACACCGGAGCCTGGATCATCTTGGCGACGTCCGTGGAGTACGTGGACGAGCGCGACGAGGACGGTGCGGTGGTGAAGCCGACCTGGTTGTTGACCACGATGTGGATGGTTCCGCCGGTGCGGTAGCCGCGCAGCTGGGACAGGTTGAGCGTTTCCGCCACAACACCCTGGCCGGCGAAGGCTGCGTCACCGTGAACCATGATGGGCAGCACAGGGAACGACTGTCCCTGGTCAAGGCGGTCCTGCTTGGCGCGGACGATGCCTTCCAGGACCGAGTCAACGGCCTCAAGGTGGGACGGGTTGGCGGCGAGGTAGACCTTCGTCTCCTTGCCGTTGTCCGACGTGAACGTGCCCTCGGTGCCGAGGTGGTACTTGACGTCGCCGGAACCCTGGACGGAGCGCGGATCCTGGGTGCCTTCGAACTCGCGGAACACCTGGGCGTAGGTCTTTCCGGCGATGTTGGTCAGCACGTTCAGGCGGCCGCGGTGGGCCATGCCGATGGCAACCTCGTCCAGTGCGTCGTCGGCAGCGTCGGAGATGATGGCATCCAGCAGCGGAATCAGCGATTCGCCGCCCTCAAGCGAGAACCGCTTCTGGCCCACGAACTTGGTCTGCAGGAAGGTCTCGAAAGCCTCTGCGGCGTTCAGCTTGGAGACGATCCGCAGCTGTTCGTCGCGGCTCGGCTTGGAGTACGGGTGCTCCAGCTGGTCCTGGAACCACTTGCGCTCGGCCGGGTCCTGGATGTGCATGTACTCGATGCCGGTGGTGCGGCAGTAGGCGTCCCGGAGCACGCCAAGGATGTCGCGGAACTTGAGCATCGGCTTGCCGCCGAAGCCGCCAGTGGGCCACTCGCGGTCCAGGTCCCAGAGGGTCAGGCCGTAGGTGAGGACGTCGAGGTCGGGGTGCTTGCGCTGGACGTACTCGAGGGGATCGGTGTCCGCCATGAGGTGGCCGCGAACGCGGTAGGAGTGGATCAGCTGCTGGATCCGGGCGACCTTGTTGATCTGGTCGGACGGGTCCACCTGCAGGTCCGGGCTCCAGCGAACAGGCTCGTAAGGGATGCGCAGGGCTTCGAAGATCTCGTCGTAGAAGTCCTGCGCGCCGAGGAGCAGCGAGTGGACGAGCTTGAGGAATTCGCCGCTGCCTGCACCCTGGATGACGCGGTGGTCATAGGTGGAGGTCAGGGTGAGGATCTTGCTGATGGCGTTCTGCGCGATGATCTTCTCGCTCGCGCCCTGCCATTCGGCCGGGTAGTCGAGGGCGCCGACGCCGATGATGGCCGCCTGGCCCTTCGACAGACGGGGCACCGAGTGCACGGTGCCGATGCCGCCCGGGTTGGTCAGCGAGACGGTGGTTCCCGCGTGGTCGTCCGCCGTCAGCTTGCCGTTGCGGGCACGCTTGATGAGGTCTTCATAGGTGTGCCAGAACTCCGCAAAGTTCATCGTTTCGGCCTTCTTGATGTTGGGAACCATCAGAAGGCGGGTGCCGTCGGGCTTGGGCATGTCAATGGCGATGCCGAAGTTCACGTGTGCCGGCTGGACCGCAACGGGCTTGCCGTCGACCTCGTCGTAGTACACGTTCATGGACGGGAACTGGGACAGCGCCCGGACAACGGCGTAGCCGATGAGGTGGGTGAAGGAGACCTTGCCGCCGCGTGCGCGGGCCAGGTTGGAGTTGATGACAACCCGGTTGTCGATCAGGAGCTTGGCCGGAACCGCCCTCACGCTGGTGGCAGTGGGCACCTCGAGGCTCGTGACCATGTTCGACGCAATGGCCTTGGCCGGCCCGCGAAGGACGGACACGACGTCTTCCTCGGGGGCGGTGGGAGCTTTGACGTTCTTCGGCAGCTGCGCCGGGATGGGCTGGGCGCCGGTGCCCGCCTCGGTCTTCTTGGCGCCGTCGCGGGCCACCGTTGCCGGGGCCTTCTTGGCGGGTGCAGGCTGGGCGGGGGCTGCTGCCGGCGCCGGTGCCGGAGCTGCCGCAGGCGCCTGGGCCGCGGGAGTAGCGGATGCCGGTGCCGTCGCGGGCGCCGGGGGAGTGACAACGGGTATTTCGCGGGTAGCCGGATTGGCCGCCGGGGCCGTCACCGCCGGCACGCCGTTGGAAGATGGACCGTTGCCGCTGTCGAATGATTCGAACAGGGGCCACCATTTGGCATCGACCGTGTTCTTGTCCTGCTGGTAACGCTCGTACAGTTCGTCAACGAGCCACTCGTTTCCACCAAATTCCTCTGGCAGACGGTGGCTAGGCTGCTCTGGCACTTGAAATACGCCTCTTCCATGAGTTTGATTTCCCTCTGGTCGCCTAAGGTGCCACGGCACAACAATCGAACCAGTTTCTGTGTCCTATGAACCCAGACCTTTGCCAGTCTAGTGACCGTTCCGGCTTAACTGCCAATAAGGGTGACCCAAATCATGTACCGTCCGATTTATGGCGAAATGGCCGTCCAAACAGGCCCCGGACAGCGTCCTTTCCACCGCGCGCGGACACCGCGTCCGGACCGCGGGATGAGCCGCTCCGGTCCTCTCTGGCGGCTCATTGCTCCTGTAGACTGCAATCCTTATGGACAGTAAATACAGGTGCCATGGACGGTAGATCCGGGTGCCGGCCAGGGGGCTTACTCCCATGACGGAGTGGCTCCTTGTTGCTGCCGGCCTGATGCTCATCCTCGGAACCGGCTTCTTCGTTGCCGTCGAATTTTCCCTTATTGCGCTGGACCAGCCCACAGTGCAGCGTGCCGTTGACGACGGCGACGCAGCTGCGGTACCGCTGCTCAAGTGCCTGAAATCCCTGTCCACGCAGCTTTCCAGCTGCCAGCTCGGCATCACCATGACCACGCTTTTGACGGGTTACGTCATGGAGCCGTCCGTGGGGGCGCTGCTCGAGGTGCCCATTGCCGCCGTCGGCATCCCGGAGCCGGTGGCCGGTTCCGTTTCCCTCGTGGTCGCCATGGTGGTCGCAACCGGGCTGTCCATGCTCCTGGGCGAGCTCGTTCCCAAAAACATGGCCATTGCCCTCGCGTTCCGCATGGGCCGCACCCTGGCACGGCCCCAGCTGGTCTTTACCGCGATTTTCAAGCCTGCCATCGTGGTCCTGAACGGTTTTTCCAACAAGGTGCTGAATGTCTTCGGGCTGGAGGCCAAGGAGGAGATTTCCGGCGCCCGCACGCCCGCAGAGCTTGCATCCCTGGTACGCAGGTCCGCGGCCATGGGCACGCTCGATCCGGGGACCGCGAACTTCATTGCCCGCACGCTGAACTTCTCCGGACGCAGCGCAGCTGATGTGATGACTCCGCGCATCCGCGTCGAAACCATCGACGCCGACCAGCCGGTGTCGGACATCATCGATGCGGCCCGCCGCAGCGGATATTCGCGCTTCCCCGTCATCGGTGAATCAGCGGACGACATCCGCGGGCTGGTGCACGTCAAGAAGGCGATTGCGGTCCCGCCGAACCGCCGGCGAAAGCTTGAGGCGGGTGCCATCATGACGGACGTCCTCAGGGTGCCCGAAACCATCCACCTCGATGCCCTGCTCGCCGAACTGCGGGAGGGCAACCTGCAGCTTGCTGTGGTGCTGGACGAGTACGGCGGAACTGCCGGCATAGCCACGCTGGAGGACCTGGTCGAGGAAATCGTGGGCGAAGTGGCCGACGAGCACGACAAAGTCCGGCCCGGGCTGCTGCAAAGCGCCTCCGGTGACTGGTATTTTCCTGGCCTGATGCGGCCGGACGAACTCTCGGAACAGATTCCGGGCCTCACCGTTCCCGACGAGGCCGCGTACGAGACGGTGGGCGGGTACGTCATGAGCGAGCTCGGACGGATACCCCAGGTGGGGGACATTGTGGAAGCCGGCGGCGGAACGCTCAGCGTCACCAGGATGGACGGCCGGCGCATCGACCGGATCTGCTTCAGGCCGCACCGTGAACCGCAGGACCCGCCCGCCGCTGACCAGGCCGGCAGGAGCACAGTGGTCAAACATGGGCCGGCCAACCACGGCAAGCCGGGGAACGGGAAATCAGGGAACGGCGGCCGGCCATGAGCGACTGGGCGGGACTGCTCTGGCTGGTGCTGCTGCTCCTGGGCAATGCCTTTTTCGTGGCCGCGGAATTCGCCGTCATGTCAGCACGCCGGAGCCAGATCGAGCCCCTGGCGGACCAGGGTGTACTGCGCGCACAGACCACCCTTCGGGCCATGGAGAACGTCTCGCTGATGCTGGCGTGCGCGCAACTGGGCATCACAGTGTGCTCGCTGCTGATCCTTCTGGTCGCGGAGCCGGCCATCCACCACCTGTTGGCCGTACCCCTGGCCGGGCTGGGCGTGCCCGCCGAAATTGCCGACGTCTCGGCGTTTGCCGTGGCCCTGATGCTGGTGACGTTCCTGCATGTGACGTTTGGCGAGATGGTGCCCAAAAACATTTCCGTGTCCGTTGCCGACAAGGCGGCGCTGCTCCTGGCTCCGCCGCTGATGTTCATTGCAAGGATCGTGAACCCGGTCATCGCGGCACTGAACTGGTCCGCGAACCACATCCTGCGGCTGATGCGCATCGAGCCCAAGGACGAGGTCAGCTCTACGTTCACGCTGGAGGAGGTGCAATCCATCGTGCAGGAGTCCACGCGGCACGGCCTGGTGGACGACGACGCCGGCCTGATCACCGGCGCCCTCGAATTCTCGGAGTACACCGCCGGCAGTGTCATGGTTCCACTGGAGCGGCTGGTCATGCTGAGGTCGTCAACCTCCCCGCTGGAGTTTGAAAAGGCTGTCAGCCGGACCGGTTTCTCCCGCTTCCCGATGCTGGACGATGACAACCTGCTGGCTGGCTACCTCCACATCAAGGATGTGCTTGCCATCCCGGAATCCGGTTATGAGCTGCCCATCGCGGAGAGCCGCATCCGGTCACTGGCCAATCTCTCGCGCGACGACGAGATAGAAAAGGCGATGTCCGTGATGCAGCGCTCCGGCTCCCACCTGGCGCGCGTCATCGGGCCGGGCGGCCAGACCGAGGGCGTGCTGTTCCTGGAGGACGTGATCGAGCAGCTTGTGGGGGAAATCCGGGATGCCACCCAGGCCAAGGGCATCCGGCGGCTGGGCAGGCCCGACGGCGAATAGCCGACCCGGGTGTACCGGCGGCGCACCGCCGTCGTGAATTCTAAATAGGAATCATTCCTATTTAGCGATACACTCGACTAGGGGTTGCCCCTCCCCGCAACCCGATCTGTCCAGAACCGAGGTATTTTCCGTGCCCAGCAACGCCCGCACCGTCCTGACCGCCGCCCTGGCCGGATTCGGCCTGCTCCTGACCGGCTGCGGATCGCCGGCGTCTGAGTCGGCAGGCAAAGCAACTGATGGCCGCATCGCCGTTGTCACATCCACGAACGTCTACGGGGACATCGTTGAGGTCGTCGGCGGGGACAAGGTCAACGTCGCGGCCATCATCTCCCGTCCGAGCCAGGATCCGCACTCCTACGAAGCCAACGCCCAGGACCGGCTGAAGGTGTCCAAGGCCAAGCTGGTGGTGGAAAACGGTGGCGGCTATGACGACTTCATCCACACCTTGGCGGACGACAGCAACGTGCCGCACGAGAACATCATCAGTGCCGTGGAGGTGTCGGGATTGGCGCCGGAATCGGCAGCCACCGCCTCCGCCCACGCCCAGGACGGGCACTCCCATGACCATGGCGACTTCAACGAACACGTCTGGTACAGCTTTGACGCCATGACACACCTTGCGGATGCCGTGGCAGCCCGGCTTGGCGCGCTCGACGCCGCCTCGGCCGACCAGTTCAAGGCCAACGCCGCCGGGTTCAAGTCCGGTCTCGCGAAGCTGGAGAGTAAGATTTCCGCAATGAAGACCTCGCACGGCGGTGCCGGCGTCGCCGTGACCGAACCGGTGCCCCTCTACCTGCTCGAAGCTGCAGGACTGGTGAACCGCACCCCTGCCGAGTACACGGCCGCCGTCGAGGAAGGCGCCGACGTTCCGCCCGCCGTCCTGAGGGCAGCCACCTCGACGGCCGCCGCCAAGGACACACGCTTCCTCGCCTACAACGAGCAGACGGAAGGCCCGCAGACCCAGGCTGTCAAAAACGCCGCCAGCGCTTCGGGAACGCCGGTGGTGAACTTCACTGAAACGCTTCCAGACGGCAAGACCTACCTGGAATGGATGGCGGACAACGTGGACAACATCAGCAACGCACTGAAGAGCCAGCGTTGAACCCAGTCATCAGCCTGAAGCAGGCATCGCTGAAGTTCGGCCGGCGCGCGCTCTGGGAAGGCCTGGACCTGGACATCAATCCGGGGGAGTTCTTCGCGGTGCTGGGTCCCAACGGCAGCGGCAAGACCAGCTTCCTCAAAGTCCTCCTGGGGCTTCAGGAGCTGCACTCCGGCCAGGCCAACCTCGGCGGACACCCGGTGGAGCGGGGCAGCCACATGATCGGCTATGTCCCGCAGCAGAAGCCCTTCCTGCCGGACACCCCCATGCGCGCCCGTGACCTGGTGGGACTGGGCGTCGACGGGCATCGCTGGGGAATCCGGCTCGGCACCGCCAAAGCCAACCGCAGGATTGACGAACTGCTGGAGCTCGTCGGGGCAAGCGACTATGCCAAAGTTCCCGTCGGGCAATTATCCGGCGGTGAGCAGCAGCGCCTGCGTGTGGCGCAGGCCCTGGCCACCGACCCGAAGGTGCTGCTGTGCGACGAACCGCTCCTGTCCTTGGACCTGCACCACCAGCAGGCCGTTAGCGCGCTCATCAACAAGCAATGCCATGACCGGAAGAGCGCCGTGGTGTTCGTGACCCATGAGATCAACCCCATCATCGACTACGTGGACCGGATCCTGTACCTGGCCGGCGGCAGGTTCAGCGTGGGAACGCCGCACGAGGTGATGACCACCGAAGTCCTTTCCGATCTTTACGACAGCAACGTGGAAGTGATCCATGCCAACGGCCGGATCGTCGTCGTCGGTCTGCCCGACGCCACCACCCACCATCATGACGACGCGCACGCCGCTGCGGGGGAGGGTTCCTGATGGATCTGGCATCTTTCCTGCAAACGGTGTTCAACTTCGAGAACTATGGCGAGCTGCTGGTGCTGGTGCAGAACTCGCTGTGGGCCGGCGCGGTGCTTGGACTCCTCGGCGGTCTGGTGGGGACCTTTGTCATGAAGCGCGACCTGGCGTTCGCGGTCCACGGAATTTCCGAACTGTCGTTCGCCGGCGCCGCCTTCGCGCTCCTCATTGGCACCGACGTGGTGTTCGGCTCCCTGGTGGGGTCCGTGGCGGCTGCGCTGCTGCTCGGGCTCATGGGTGTTAGGGCGCGGGACAAGAACTCCATCATCGGCGTCATCATGCCCTTCGGCCTGGGCCTTGGGATTCTTTTCCTGTCGCTCTATGAGGGCAGGGCCGCCAACAAGTTCGGACTCCTGACCGGGCAGATTGTGTCGGTGGACACTGTTCAGCTGCAGGTCCTGGCCGGGACCGCGGTGGCCGTGATGGCGGCGCTGTGCTTCATCTGGCGCCCGCTGAGCTTCGCCAGCGTTGATCCGGAGCTGGCCGAGGCCCGCGGCGTTCCCGTGCGGTCGCTGGCCCTGGTGTTCATGGTGCTCCTGGGTGTCAGTGTGGCGCTTTCCATCCAGATTGTGGGCGCGCTGCTGGTTCTTGCCCTGCTGATCACGCCGGCGGCTGCGGCCCTGCGGGTGACGTCCTCGCCGCGACTCGTGGTGCTGCTGAGCGTGGTGTTCGCCGTTTCGGCGACCGTGGGGGGAATACTGCTGGCCCTCGGCGGGCGCATCCCCATCAGCCCCTACGTCACCACGCTGTCGTTCCTGATTTACGTCGTGTGCCGGGTCATCGGCAGCGTCCGCGCCAAGCGCGGCCTCAACGGCAGGGTCATGCGGACCGTCTAACTACCTGTATCCGTGGCGTTACTGCGCGGCGGCCTTGCGTGCGGAGCAGTCAGGGCAGAGCCCATAGATCTCAACGGTGTGGGCCACTTCCGTGAAGCCGTGCTCCTGCGCGGTCCGCGCGGCCCAGCTTTCGACGGCGGGCGCCTCCACTTCCACAGCCTTGCCGCAGTTGCGGCACAGGAGGTGGTGGTGGTGCACCGTCACGGCGCAGCGGCGGTAGACGGCCTCGCCGTCGCCGTTGCGGAGCACGTCCACGAGTTCCTCGTCGGCCAGCGACTGCAGGATCCGGTAGGCTGTGGCCAGGGAGACCGACACGCCCTTGTTCTGGAGGATCCGGTACAGCTCCTGGGTGCTCACGAAGTCATTGAGCTCGTCCAGGGCGGCGCTCACAGCGATCCGCTGCTTGGTGACGCGCTGCTCTTTCCCTCCAACCGCCGTCAAAGGTGCCTGTGGTCTGCCGTCAGCGCTGGCGCGTTGTGGCATGGATGAACTCGCTTTTCTTTCGGGTAATGACAAGCTTTAACGTTACCAGCCGGAGCCGCGTGGACACTGATCGGGCCCGTCCCTAGGCTGGCTTCATGAAGCTGACAAAATTCACGCATGCCTGTGTCCGGCTCGAAAAGGACGGCCGGGTGCTGGTCCTGGATCCGGGGACATTCTCCGAAACCGCCGAGGCGCTGGACGGCGCACACGCCGTCCTCATCACGCACGAGCACGCCGACCACATCGATGTTCCCGCCGTGGCTGCTGCGCTCGGGGACAACGGAGGGCTGGAGCTCTTCGCGCCGGAGGGCGTGGCGCAGAACGTGCGCAAGGAAGCGCCGGACGCCGCGGAACGGGTGCATGCCGTGGAGCCCGGGACGGCTTTTGACGCTGCAGGGTTTGCGGTCCGCAGCTTCGGCGGCCAGCACGCGCTGATTCACCCCCAGATTCCGGTGGTCGCCAACATCGGCTACCTCGTGGACGAGAACGTGTACCACCCGGGCGACTCGTTCATCATCCCGGACGGCATCAGCGTGCGCACGCTCCTGGTCCCGGTCCACGCCCCGTGGAACAAGGTCGGCGAGGTGGTGGACTTTGTGATCGGCGTCCGCGCCGAGCGGGCCTTCAACATCCATGACGGGCTGCTGAACGACACCGGTCTGGGGCTGGTGGAGGGCCACGTCAAACGGATCGGGGCAAAGTACGGCACCGAGTACGCCCACCTCTCCAGCCGGGAATCGGTGGATCTTTAGGGCTGCCAGACGCCCGTCTCGAAGAACGCCATCAGCGTGTCCTCGTGTGGCTGCGGATCCAGTCCCTGGGCCGCCAGCCACGCAGGGCTGTAGTGGCTGCCGGCGTACCGGTCACCGCCGTCGCACATCAGGGACACCACGCTGCCGCGTTCCCCGTTCGATACCATCTGGGCCACGAGCTGCCAGACGCCCCAGAGGTTGGTGCCCGTGGACGGCCCGGCGTGCAGCCCCGCCAGCGTGTGCAGGTGCCGCATGGCTGCGACCGACGCGGCGTCGGGTACCTGGATCATGTGGTCGATGACCGAGGGGACGAAGCTTGGCTCCATGCGGGGCCGCCCGATCCCTTCGATCCGGGAAGGCATGCCGGTGCTGAAATCCGCAATGCCGCTCCGCCAGCCGGGATAGAAGGCGGAGTTCTCCGGGTCGACCACCGCCAGGGACGTGGCGTGGCGGTGGTAGCGGAGGTAGCGGCCGATCGTGGCGCTGGTTCCGCCGGTGCCGGCTCCCACCACGATCCAGCGGGGGACCGGATGCTCCTCCAGCGCCAGTTGCTCAAAGATGGACTCGGCAATGTTGTTGTTGCCCCGCCAGTCCGTGGCGCGCTCGGCGTAGGTGAACTGGTCCATGTAGTGGCCGCCGCTTGTGGCGGCAACCTCGGCGGCGGCCGCGTACACCTCTGAGGCATGGTCCACCAGGAGGCAGGCGCCGCCGAACTGTTCGATCAGGGCGATCTTTTCCGGGCTGGTGGTGCGGGTCATCACGGCGATGAACGGCACGCCCAGGAGTTGTGCGAAGTAGGCCTCTGAAACCGCGGTGCTGCCGCTGGAGGCCTCCACGATGGTGGTACCCTCGCGGATCCAGCCGTTCACCAGCCCGAACAGGAAGAGGGAACGGGCCAGCCGGTGTTTCAGGCTGCCGGAGCGGTGCGTGGATTCGTCCTTGAGGTACAGCTGGACGCCCCAGTGTTCCGGCAGCGGCACCGAATACAGGTGGGTGTCTGCCGACCGGTTGTTTTCCGCGTTGATCTTGCGGACAGCTTCGTCCGCCCATGCCCGGTCCCGGGTCGCTCCTCGGTTCACCTAATCCACCTGTTCACCGAATCAGCCTACCGGCGAGCGTGGCCGGGCAGGGCTAAAGTGGGTGACGTCCCGCCGTCGGCGGCTTTCCGGCAACCCCAAGGAGACAGATGGACACCCTCATTGACGTGGCCGGGCTGAACGCCCGGAAGGCCTCCGGTCAGCGGACTGTGGTGCTGGATGTCCGCTGGGCGCTCGGGGATCCGGAGGGCCGCAGCCATTACCTCCAAGAGCACATCCCCGGTGCCGTGTACGTCGACCTGCCCACGCAGCTGGCGGACTCCGCCGACCCTGTCCGCGGACGCCACCCGTTGCCGTCACAGCCCCGCTTCCAGGATGCCGCTCGGTCGTGGGGCATTTGCGACGGCGACGTCGTGGTTGCCTATGACGATGCCGGCAACACCTCCGCAGCCCGGCTGTGGTGGATGCTCCGGGACGCCGGCGTCCGCACCGTTTACCTGCTCGACGGCGGCCTGGTCGCCTGGCGTGCGGCAGGGTTGCCGTTGGAGGGTGGCCCGGTGGAGCCGGACACCGGAGACGTGACGCTTGCCAGCGGTGGCATGGCAGTGACCGACGCCGACGGGGCCGCGGACTGGGCCGCCGGAGGCGTGCTGCTGGATGCGCGCGCCGGAGAACGGTACCGCGGGGAAGTTGAACCGGTGGATCCCCGGGCCGGCCACATTCCCGGCGCCGTCAGCGCTCCCACCACCGGGAACCTCGACGACGACGGCCGCTTCCTGCCGCCGGCGGAGCTGCGGCGCCGCTTTGCACGCCTGGGGGTGGACGCAACGACGCCCACCGCTGTCTACTGCGGCAGCGGCGTGACAGCCTCGCATGAGATCGCCGCCCTGGAAATCGCCGGTTTCAGCGCCGCGCTGTTCCCCGGCTCCTTCTCCCAATGGTGCAACGACGCCTCCCGTCACGTGATTACGGGTGCCGATCCCGGAGCGTGATCGCGGGAGGCGCTGCAAGCTGGCCCGTGAAACGCTGCGGCAATTGGAAGTCACCCGGGAGCCGCGGTAGCGTCGCCATATGACTCCTGGACGACCCGTACCCCCGCCGCTGAACCTGCGGATCCCGCTGGAAGAGACCGCCGTCGAAGCGCTGGAAGGACGTCTCGCCGCTGCCCGTGGCGCATCATCGGCGACGAGCGGACTGGTTGCGCTGACCGTTGCCCGCCGGGCACCCAAGGCCGACGACGTCGAGATTGCCATCGAGTTCTGCGGGCTATGCCACTCGGACGTTCACGCCACCCGGGGGGAGTGGGGCAACCAGAACTATCCCCTCGTACCTGGCCACGAGATCGTGGGCAGGGTCAGCCGCGTTGGCTCGGACGTGAAGGACCTTCAGCCGGGAGACCGGGTGGGTGTGGGCTGCATGGTTGACTCCTGCCGCGAATGCGGGAGCTGCCTCGAAGGGCTGGAGCAGTACTGTGAACGCGGCATGACCGGGACATACGGTGCCAAGGACGCCAGGAACGGGGACGCTGTCACCCAGGGCGGTTACGCATCCTCCGTGGTGGTGGACCGGCGGTACGTCCTGCGGGTGCCGGAAAACCTCGACCCGGCGGCGGCTGCCCCGCTGCTCTGTGCGGGGATCACCACGTTCTCGCCGCTGCGCCACTTCGGTGTGCGGGAAGGCCACGTGGTCGGCGTCGTGGGCCTGGGCGGCCTCGGCCACATGGCCGTCAAACTGGCCAAGGCGATGGGCGCCGAGGTCAAGGTCTTCACTACCTCTGAGTCCAAGGTTTCGGCTGCGCTTGAGTTGGGTGCCGACGCAGTAGTACTTTCCCGGGACGAGAAAGCGATGGCCGCTGAGAACCGGAGCGTCGACGTCATTATCGATACGGTGGCAGCACCGCACGACCTCAACCCGTTTTTGCGGACCCTGCGCCGGGACGGCGCCCTTTTCCAGCTGGGGCTGCCCTCCGATGCCATGCCGCCGGTTAACCCCGGGGCACTGATCAGGAGGCGGATTTCGTACGCCGGGTCCCTGATTGGTGGTATCGCTGAGACGCAGGAGATGCTCGACTTCTGCGCCGAGCACGGGGTCGTCTCGGACATCGAACTTGTTGGCGCTGAGCAACTTAACGCGGCCTATGACCGGATGGTCGCAGGTGATGTGAAGTACCGTTTTGTCCTGGATACATCCACGCTGCAGGAACCGTCGGAAAGGGCTGACGCATGAGCACGCTGTTCACCAAGATTCTCAACGGGGAGATCCCTGGCCGGTTTGTCTGGCGCGAGCAGGACGTCGCGGCATTCCTGACCATGGGACCGCTTGCTGACGGGCACACGCTGGTGGTTCCGACCGAGGAAGTGGACCGCTGGACGGACGCCTCGCCCGAGACGCTGGCCAGGGTCATGGAAGTGGCGCGGCGCATCGGTGCGGTGCAGGTGGACACTTTCGGGGCAGCCCGGGCAGGACTCATCGTGGCTGGTTACGAGATCAACCACATGCACGTGCACGTGTGGCCTTCCAACAGCATGGCGGAATTCAATTTCGCCACAGCCGAGCACAACCCGGACCCGGCCAGGCTGGACGCCAATGCAGAGAAGCTGCGGGCAGGCCTTCGCGATGCCGGCTACGGGGAGTTCGTGCCGGAGGCCTAGGCAGAATCTGGTCCGGCCCTCCGGAAAACCCCTAACTGGCCCACTCTCCATCGGGCCCAGGTGACAAGGTATGCCCCGGCCCTGCCCCGCCAGTTACGGCCCTGCCCCGCCAGTTACGGCCCTGCACCGCCAGTTACGGCGCCGGGCCGGACTCTTCGTGCCGGTGAGTTTCGCTGTCGCCGGGTCCGGGCAAGTCTGGTTCACTCAGTCCCGACCGTGGCAATCCGGTTCCGGACAACCTGGTCCCCGGGAGTGGCGGTGCGGTGGAGCGGTAGCTGTGGCCGGTTGGGGTGGTGATTTCGAAGGTATGCCGGGGGCCCGGTCTGGGGTTTGCTTTCCAGCCGGGGAGTTCTTTGGTGTGGTTGCAGGCTTCGCAGAGTCCGGCGCCGTTGGCGAGGGATGTTGGGCCGTTGTTGTGCCAGGGGATGATGTGGTCGTGGTGGCGGATGGGTGCGTCGCAGTAGGGTGTGCGGCAGGTGTTGTCGCGGATTTGGATGAAGCGGCGCAGTGGTGCCGGGAAGAGCCGGCGCCGGGAGTCCATCGCCACCAGATCGCCGGTCTCCGGGGCGGTGTAGAGCCGGCGGAGCCAGATCTTGAGCTCCTTCGCGGCGTCCTGCTGGCCGGTGGTTGAGCCGGAAGCGGGGCGCCAGGCCTCGTGCCCGGGTCCTTGGGCCGCCGTTTGTCCCTCTCCCTGTTCTTTATGCTGTGCGTGTTCTTCTTGTCCCGGGGTGAGGAGGTCCCGTGCCCAGGGGGCGGGGACTACACCGTAGCCAGCAAGCCTTGCGGGTTCGCTGTCGCCCTGGAGGAGGGTGCGGTCGGTCATGACGAGGCTGATGTCGATGCCGGTGATGCCGCCGGGGGTGCCGGTGGTCCATTCGACGAGGGTGTCGGCCTTGATCTGCCCGAGGCTGCGGGGGTCGCCGGCGGATTTAAGGGTGTCTGCGTGCCGGGTCAGGGCCGCATACACTGCGACTCCCTCATGGGCGGGCAGCAACGCGGTCAGGTAGGTCATGCAGTCCGGAGCGGGGCGCAGGCTCACAGACCGCTCCGACGCGGCGTGGCTGGCGCGCTGCGTGACGGAGCGGGAGTCCCGCCGAGTGGCGGCGGCCTTGACAGCGGCGATGACGGCCCGGGTCCCGGCGCCATTGAACGTCCCCGTATCCGCAGCCAGCTCCTCATCGACCGCCGAGCGGTCTTCCACGGTCAGGCAGGCTGTTTCCTTCACGACATACATGGCGCGCTCTTCGTTCAGCTGCCCGGTGTCCAGCGCCGCCAGGCTGTGCGGCATCTCGGTCACCAGGGCCTTGGCCATGCCAAGCAGCCGGCCGCCGCGATGCGGGGACTCGCCGCGGGCAAGTGCGATCTGCTCCGCCACCCCAAGGTTCTGTTCTTTGGGCCGTCTCTTGCCCAGGTCCTCCGCAGACACGGCGTTGCTGTCAGCCTGTGTCCCGCGTTCGGCTTGTTCCTCGCGGTGCCTGACCTCGAAGGTGACGGCAAGCCGGGCTTGTTGCCCGGTAGCCCAGCGTTTGAATTTTTCCAGCGCCTGGGTCTGGTCGATCAGTCCGGGACCGTCGGCGGTGAGGTCGGCCGTCAAGATGACCTCTGCCGCCGCCAGCCTTGCGTCGAGACTCAGCCGAGGCGCATCAGCGACGGAGGGCGCACCGCCGGCGAACACCGCGTCGTAAAACAGTGCCTCGGGAAACGGATCCACCGGAAAGGATTCCGGATAGGCGGTGTCGAGGCCATCGTCGTAGGGAGCCCCGTCCTCCAGGAACCCGTCAGCCCGGAAGCCGTCGTCCGCGAACTCATCGAACGGAAAAGCCTCGTCAGAGAACCAACCGTCTGGAATCACGTCAAAGCGACGAAACGCGTCTGGAAGAAGGGTCCCGGGACCCGCGGCAGCACGCAGGTCGCCGCCGTGCGGCGCCACTGCTGTCAGTGCCCAATTCCCGATGCCTTCCATGAACACAGTCTGCCAACAGGCACTGACATTAAAGGGCTCATCGGACGCCCGGGGAGGGTGGATCCAAAAAAGTTTTTTGGGTTCCACACGGGAACGAAAACCGGGTAACAGATCAGGGCGTTCCCAGCGGTGGGAACGCCCTGATCTGGTACCCAGTTGGGCGCCCGAAGCCAACCAAGCATTCGGCTGGAAGCAAGCCCGCCGACTAGAAAGCCCGAGCCGCGGCAGCGCCGCCGTCGTACGGGGTCATCTCGTATGACCGAAGGGAATCCAGGTAACAGCTCAGGGCGTTCCCAGCCGCCAGAACGCCCTGACCTGCCTCCCAGTTGGGCCCTTGGCGGGTGGGAAGCCCAAGACGCGGGAGCATCTAGGAGGGGAGCCGGGCTGGCGACAAAGAAAAAGCCAGGACCCCCGGGCGGGGATCCTGGCTTTGAGCTTTGTTGTCTAGTCGACCGGAACCGGTGCCTTTTCGTTCAACCGGTCAGTCTCATCGTGCCAGTCGGAGCTGAGCGGCCTAAGGGTCGCTTCGACGGCCCGTGAATGGTGGGCGCAGAAGAGCAGCTCGCCCCCGGAGGACTCAAGTACAACCCGGACGTATGCCTGCGCGCCGCAACGGTCACACCGGTCAGCTGCGGTTAGCGTGCGGTCGGCAACTGCTGTTGTCATGTCGGCCTCCTTAGTAGATCTGTACATCTATATAACCAGCATTCGCCGCCAAACCATGGCAAGGATGGGTCACTTTCGCTGTCCGCGTATCACGTGTGCGTAACGAACGCCGGGAGCGGGGACTCGTGTCGGGAGTGGCAGTCCGGCATTTGGCGGCATCGGGACTAGGCTAGAGGGAGCTTTTTAACGCCTATCCGGCCTGTTCCCCAAAGGAGTTCACAACCTGTGGCACCGAGTTCTGATTACACCGCCCGCCACCTTTCGGTGCTGGAGGGGCTGGAGGCCGTGCGGAAACGCCCCGGCATGTACATCGGATCCACGGACTCCCGCGGCCTCATGCACTGTCTCTGGGAAATCATCGACAACTCCGTCGATGAGGCGCTGGCCGGCTTTGGCCACGACATCAAGATCATCCTGCACGCGGACAACTCCGTAGAGATCCACGACGACGGCCGCGGCATTCCCGTCGACGTCGAACCTAAGACGGGCCTCACCGGCGTCGAGGTTGTCTTCACCAAGCTGCACGCGGGCGGCAAGTTCGGCGGCGGCTCCTACACCGCCTCCGGTGGGCTCCACGGCGTCGGCGCCTCCGTCGTCAACGCCCTCTCCGCGCGTCTCGACGCCGAGGTGGACCGGGGCGGCAAGACGTACAGGATGTCGTTCCGCCGGGGCGAGCCTGGCCGCTTCAACGACAACGGCCGGCCCAGCCCTGCCGCCACCTTCGCGCCGTTCGTCGAAGACTCTGTCCTCGACATCGTCGGGAAGGCCAAACGCGGCGTCACCGGAACACGCATCCGCTACTGGGCAGACACCCAAATCTTTACGACGGACGCCCGGTTCTCCTACGAGGAACTCACCGCACGGGCCCGTCAGACCTCCTTTCTGGTCCCCGGCCTGAAGATCACGGTGCGCGATGAGCGCAAGCTTCCCGGCACGCCCGGTGAGCTCGGGGCCCACGAGGAAGTGTTCCACCACGACGGCGGCATCTCCGAGTTCGTGGAATTCCTCGCCGCAGACTCCGGGGTCACTGACGTCTGGCGCCTGCACGGCGCCGGTAAGTTCAAGGAAACCGTGCCTGTGCTGGATGAGAAAGGCCACAGCAAGATCGCGGAAGTGGAACGAGACTGCGAAGTGGACGTCGCACTGCGTTGGGGAATCGGCTACGACACCTCTGTCCGCAGCTTTGTGAACATCATCTCCACGCCGAAGGGCGGCACCCACCAGGCCGGCTTCGAGCAGGCCCTGGTCAAGACGTTCCGGAAGACCGTGGAAGCTAACGCGCGGAAACTCAAGGCCGGTAACGACAAGATCGAGAAAGACGACATCTTCGCCGGACTCACCGCGGTCCTGACCGTACGGCTCGCCGAGCCGCAGTTCGAGGGCCAGACGAAGGAAATCCTGGGCACCTCCGCGGTCAAAGCCATCGTGGCGCGGGTTGTGGAGAAGGAGATCGCCGCCAAGCTCAGCTCCTCGAACCGCAACGACAAGGCCCAGTCGGCGCTGCTGCTGGAAAAAATCGTCAGCGAGATGAAGTCGCGCATCTCGGCGCGAGTCCATAAGGAGACGCAGCGCCGCAAAACTGCGCTCGAGACGTCGTCGATGCCCACCAAGCTGGCCGACTGCCGCACCGACGACGTCGCCCGTTCCGAATTGTTCATCGTGGAGGGTGACTCGGCCCTCGGCACGGCCAAGCTGGCGCGCTCCTCCGACTTCCAGGCACTGTTGCCGATCCGCGGAAAGATCCTGAACGTCCAAAAGGCCTCCGTGGGCGACATGCTCTCGAACGCCGAGTGCGCGGCCCTCATCCAAGTGGTGGGAGCCGGATCCGGACGGAGCTTCGCGATCGAAGCGGCCCGGTACGGGAAGGTCATCCTGATGACCGACGCCGACGTCGACGGCGCCCACATCCGTACGCTGCTGCTCACCCTGTTCTTCCGCTACATGCGGCCGATGGTGGAGGCGGGCCGCGTCTTTGCTGCTGTGCCGCCGCTGCACCGGGTGGAAGTCATCAACCCCGGGCAAAAAGCCAACGAGATGATCTATACCTATTCCGAGGCGGAGCTGCACGGCCTGCTGGCGAAGCTTGCCGCCGAAGGCAGGAAATACAAGGAACCCATCCAGCGCTACAAGGGACTGGGTGAGATGGACGCCGAGCAGCTGGCCGAGACCACCATGGACCCCCGTCACCGCATGCTCCGCAAGGTCAACATCGAGAACGCGCAGCAGGCGGAAGCAACATTCGACCTGCTGATGGGATCGGACGTCGCGCCGCGCAAGGACTTCATCATCGCCGGCGCCTCCAGCCTGGACCGCGAACGCATCGACGCCTAGGCAGGCTCAGCCAACAGACGGCCTTAGCCCAGCAGGCCCGGAACGATCAGCAGGGCGGTGGGCATCGCGAGCAGCAGCGTGCACACGGCGAGGACGGCTGCGCGGAGTCCGCCGGCGAGTGGGGGCTTGGGTGAGAGAAGGCGGCTGACGCGTGACGCCGTCGTACTTGCCGGGCCGGCGCCGCCGGCACCATCGGGCAGCTGCAGGCCTGCTCCCGCAAGGCCTGCCGGTTCGACGACGGCGGCCCCCTGGGGTGCCGCCGAGCCGCTTGCGACGATGGCTATGGCCTTGATCAGGGTTGCCTTGCTCTCTGTCTTGAGGGCAACGTCGTCTGCCAGCATTTCAATCAGCGAGTTCACGGATTCCTGGGCAAGGCGCGTGGTGGGCAGCCACGGCAGTGCCTGGCGCCAGGCGGCGAAGGCCCACAGCAGCAGGTGGTGGCGCTGGGTCAGGTGCGCGTTTTCGTGAATCAGGACGGCACGCAGCTCCGCTGGTTCCAAGGCGGCCATGAGGCCGTCGGAGAGGACCGTGACGGAGCGGGCGCCGCCGGGCAGGCAGTACGCCACGGGCGAATCGTGGCTGATGACCACCGTGCCGGGGCCGTCGTCGGACGGCGAGGCCAGAAGGGCCAGCAGTTCCCGGTGGCGCCTGCGCTGGCGCTCAATCTTGTAGTAGGTCAGCAGCAGCGTGAAGACGAGGTGCGCGGTCAGCAGTGCCGCCGCGGAGAGCGCGAAGAGATGCCAGAAACCCAGCGCGGTGGTGGGCGCTGCAAAAAGCACCATGCCTGCCAGCGCACGGAGGCCCGCAATCAGGTTGTCGCCGACGGGTTCGAGGCCGTAGACCAGCATGGCGCCGATCATGGAGAGGCCACCGGCGAGGGCGATGGCCTGCCACAGCACCATGGCCGTAAAAGGGTCGCGCGCCGGCCAGTGGGCGCGCGAAAGCAGGATAGGTACCGGCCAGGCCAGTACTATCGCCAGGACCGCCAGGAAATATGAGGTCCAGAACATTAGGTGCTAGCTGTGGCCAAGCAGTTTGCGCAGCGTCTCGGCTTCACTTTCGGTCACCGAACCGATGAAGCGGGCCAGCACGGCCTCGCGGTCCGGAGCGGATCCCAGCACTTCGTGCATGAGTTCGGCGGTGTGGTCTTCGCGGCTGGATACAGCCTGGTAGCGGTGCGGCCGGGTGCCGCGTTCGCGTTCCACGAGGCCCTTCTTTTCGAGGCGCGAAAGGACCGTCAACACGGTGGTTACCGCCAGGTCCTTGCCCTCGTGCCCCGCTGCTCCGCCATGCGCTGCCGTGCTCTGCGCAAGCAGGTCCCGCAGCGTGTTGGCCGTCGCTGCTTCGTGGCCCGCCCAGAGCAGGTCCATGACTGCGCGTTCCAGTTCCCCAAGACTTGCCATCTGTACATCCTTTTGACAACGCACTGCCAAGGGCCGGTTGCCCGGCCCGTGCCGTGATTCCAATACTGCAACTTCAAATCTATCGCGTTTGGCCGCTTGTTTCTACATGAGGTAGAACGTTCGGCGCGTCGCGGGTGATTGCGTTCCTCCGATGTGCATGCAACCGTGTTTACAGTGTTCGACCCGTGTTCTACACTCTGTAGAAGTTGAAGTTCTACGTTGCGTAGAAAACAACGCTGGAGAGCTAGACCCAACCGTAAGTAGGGACCGCCTTGGACGCCTTGGAAATCGCACGCTGGCAATTCGGAATCACCACCGTCTACCACTTCATGATGGTGCCGCTGACAATCGGCCTCGGCCTGGTGGTCGCGGTGATGCAGACCGTCTGGTACCGCACCGCGAATCCGGCCTATCTGCGGATGACCAAGTTCTGGGGAAAGCTCTTCCTCATCAACTTCATCATGGGTGTGGCCACGGGCATCGTCCAGGAGTTCCAGTTCGGCATGGCCTGGAGCGAATACAGCCGCTTCGTGGGTGACGTCTTCGGCGCCCCGCTGGCCCTCGAGGCGCTCCTGGCGTTCTTCGTCGAGTCCACCTTCCTGGGCCTGTGGATCTTCGGCTGGAAGCAGCTGAAGAAAGGCGTGCACCTCGCCTCCCTCTGGATCGCCGTCGTCGGCTCGTTCTTTTCCGCGTACTTCATCATTGTGGCCAACAGCTGGATGCAGCACCCCGTCGGCGTCACGATGGTTGACGGCCGCCCGGTCATGACCGACGCCTGGGCCGTCTTCACCAACAACACCGCCCTCGTGGCCGTGCCCCACACGCTCTTCGGTGCCCTCGCCGTGGCCGGCGGGTTCCTGCTGGGCATCGCCTGGTACCACCTCTGGCGCAGGCGCCGCGACGGCATCGACACCATCGGCGCGGATGGCAAGGTGGTTGCCGGGGAGGCCGGGATCCCTGGCCGCGACCGCACCGACTACTCAGTCTGGATCAAATCGCTGCGGATCGGCGCCGCCGTCGCCATGATCTCCTTTGCCGGAACCGCCATCACCGGCGACCTACAGGGCAAGCTGATGTTTGAACAGCAGCCCATGAAGATGGCCGCCGCCGAGGCCGCGTGCCACGACGGCACCGGCTTCTCGGTCCTGAGCGTCGGCAACCTCGGCTCCAAGAACTGCGATGACATCAAGGCCGTGATCGAGGTCCCCGGCATTCTGTCCTTCCTCGCCAAGGGCGACTTCACCACGGAGGTCAAGGGCGTCAACAGCCTCCTGGACCAGTACAAGGCGGACTACGGCACGCACGTGCCGGACAACCCCATCTACGGCGACCGGGCCGGCCAGGAAGTCCAGTACGTTCCGGTCATGGAGGTCACCTATTGGGGCTTCAGGGCCATGATCGGATTTGGCGGCCTCGCCGCCCTCGCCGCCCTGGTGGCCCTCTGGCTGACCCGCAAGGGGACCGTGCCCGAGTCGCGCTGGCTGATGCGGCTGGCCGTGTTCGGCATCCTGGCCCCCTTTGGTGCCAACGCCGCGGGCTGGATCTTCACGGAAATGGGCCGGCAGCCGTTCGTCGTGGCCCCCAACCCCGACCTCAACGGCATCGACCAGGTCTTCATGTTCACCGCTGCGGCCGTTTCGCCGGGCGTGTCCGCCGGTGAGATCCTGACCTCGCTCGTGGTCCTCACCCTGATCTACGCGGTGCTCCTGGTGGTGGAAGTGAAGCTGCTTGTGAAGTACGTGCGTGGCGGCGTCGTCTCGGCCATGCCCGAACTGGTCCACGCGCCGGTCGACGAGAACGAGGACGCCACACCCGGCGGCGGGCCGGACAAGCCCGGAACCCCCGACGACGTCCTGGCCTTCGCCTACTAAGACCCGAGCCTATTAAGACCGAGGATACAAAGCATGGAACTGCTGCCAACCATCTGGTTCATTGCCATCGCCGTCCTGTGGACCGGCTACCTCTTCCTGGAGGGATTCGACCTGGGCGTCGGGATGCTGATGAAGATCTTTGCCCGCAACAACACTGAACGCCGCGTGCTCCTCA
This sequence comes from Arthrobacter sp. NPDC056493, assembly GCF_042795115.1. NCBI lineage: Bacteria > Bacillati > Actinomycetota > Actinomycetes > Micrococcales > Micrococcaceae > Arthrobacter > Arthrobacter sp. NPDC056493. The sequence continues at coordinate 25,318 of NZ_JBHTSL010000004.1, forward strand.
ACACCATCGGGCCGGTCTGGGACGGCAACGAAGTCTGGCTCCTGACCGCCGGCGGCGCCACCTTCGCGGCCTTCCCGTTCTGGTACGCCTCCCTGTTCTCCGCCCTGTACCTGCCGCTGCTGCTGGTCCTGGTCGCGCTGATCTTCCGTGCGGTCGCGTTCGAATACCGCGGCAAGGTGGACACGGACCGCTGGCGCAACACCTGGGACTGGGCGATCGCCGCCGGCTCCTTCCTCGCCGCCTTCGGCGTGGGCGCCGCACTGGGGCTGACCACCACCGGCCTGCCGCTGGACGCCAACGGCGACCGCGACGGCGGGCCGTTCGCCTGGTTCAGCTGGTACGCCGTGCTGGGCGGACTGGCGGTGGCCGGCTTCGCCCTGTTGCACGCCCTGGCATTCCTGGCACTGAAGACCGACGGCGACGTCCGGCACCGTGCGCGGCAGTGGTTCGTCCGGCTGCTTCCCGTCCTGCTCCTCCCGATGGCCGGCTGGGCCATCGGCGTGCAGGTCCTCAGCGGGAAAGCCTGGACACTGGTTGTCCTCGCTGTGGCCGTGGTTGCCGCCGCGGTAGCCTGGGCCCAGGCCCGGAAGGGCAACGAAGGCAGGGCCTTCCTGGCAACCGGCGTGTTCCTGCTGGGCGGCTCCGCCTCCATCTTCGGGGCAGTGTTCCCGGTGGTCCTGCCCTCCACCATCGACCCCGCCTTCAACCTCACCATCGCCAACGCTTCATCGTCCGACTACACCCTTGGCCTGATGACCATCGTGGCGTGCGTCGGATTGCCGCTGGTGATCGCCTACCAGGCCTGGACGTACTGGGTGTTCCGCCGCCGGGTCAGCGCCGCGCACATCCCCGAGGCACACAGTTTCCTGCCCGCTGTCGCGGCGAAAGCCCTCCTCAGGAAAGACTGATCCGCCTTGAAGCCCCAGTTCCCGTCCGGACCTTCCACCCGCCGCGCCCTCTACGGACTTGGCCTGCTGGCCGCGCTGAAGGCCCTGTCCCTGGTGCTCATGGGACAGGCCGTCGCCTCCGCCCTCGCCGGCCTCATGACGCAGGACGCCGCGTGGGCTGACCAGCTGGCCTGGGGCGCAGCCGGCGTGGTGCTGCGGTCCGTCACGGTCTGGGCGCAGGGCGTCGCCGCGAGGCGCGCCGCCCTGGGCGTCAAGGAGGAGCTGCGCGCGCAGCTCCTGGAGACCGCGCTTCGGAATGGCGTCCGGGCAACAGGCCCTTCCGACGGCGGCCTGGCGGTGCTCGCGACGCGCGGCCTGGATGCCCTGGACAGCTACTACACCCAGTACCTGCCCGCGCTGGTGAACTGTGCGGCCATACCGCTGCTGCTCGGCGCCCGGATCCTTTTCGCCGACTGGGTCAGTGCGGTGGTGATCGTCCTGACGGTGCCCCTGGTCCCCGTGTTCATGGTGCTGATCGGCCGCTACACCGAGGACAGGGTGCGGGACGCCCAGGCCGCCCTCTCCCGGCTGTCCGGGCACATGCTGGAACTCGCCAAGGGACTGCCGGTGCTGGTGGGACTCGGCCGGGCCGCCGCCCAGCGCCGCGCACTGGAGGACATCTCCGAGGACTACCGGTCCCGGACTATGGGGACCCTGCGGACGGCGTTCCTCTCCGCCCTCGCACTGGAACTGATCGCCACTATCTCCGTTGCCGTGGTGGCGGTGTTCATCGGTGTCCGGCTGGTCCACGGCGACATGGCGCTGGAGGCAGGGCTGCTGGCGCTCATCCTCGCCCCCGACTGCTACCTTCCGCTCCGCGAGCTGGGAACCGCCCACCACGCGAGCGACGACGGCCGGGCCGCCCTTGCCGAAACGACGGCGGTGCTGGAGGCCCCGGAGCCGCAGCGGCTCGTGCCCGGTCCGGCCCGTGCGGACGAGCAGGGGGGCGTATCTGTCCGGGATCTCACGGTCAGGTATCCGGGAAGGCAGGGTCCCGCCGTCGGGCCCCTCAGCTTTGCGGCGCCGGCCGGACTGGTCACCGCGCTGGACGGTCCCAGCGGGGCAGGCAAGAGCACCGTGCTGGGCGTTCTCGCGGGCACGGTCGGCAGTGGCGCCGGTACCGCAGTGTCCGGAACCATTGACGGGTTCGCGGCGAACGGTGTGGCCTGGGTGCCGCAGCATCCCGTGATGGTGGCGGACACCGTGCGCGGGGAGGTCCTGCTGTACCTGACAGCCGGCACTGATGCAGCCGATGCAGCCCCCGGCGATGAAGCACATGCCGGGGGAGTGCTGCGCTGCCTGGCGGCCGTCGGTGCGGACCATCTGGCGGACAAGCATCCGGCCGAACTGAGCCCGGGCGAGCTGCGCCGCGTCGCCCTGGCCCGCGGCCTGGCCCGCATCGAAGCCGGCGCCACGGTATTGCTCCTGGACGAGCCGACCGCCCACCTGGACAGGGACTCGGCCAACCGGGTTCACGAGGCCATCCGTGCGCTGCGCGGCCGCGCCACCGTCATCCTGGTGGCCCACGACCGCCAGACGAGGGAACTCGCCGACAGGATCGTGCGGGTTGCCGGGCGTGGAACCGGGTCCACCACTGAAACGTCCGCCACACGAACGTCGGCCACTGCCCATGCTTCGGCCGCGGACACCGTTCCCAGTGCGTTGGCCAGCGGCGGAGGCGATACCGATGCGGTGGCCGGCACCGTGCTGTCCGGCGCCCCGGGCGGCGTCCCCGGCGGCGAGGCACAGGCCAGCTCCGGCCACACCGCCGGGATGCTCGCCCGGCTCCTCGCGCCCGTGCGCGGGCGGTTCGCCGCGTCCGGGCTAGTCGGCGCCCTGGCCGCCCTCTTCGCCGTCGCGCTTTCCGGGTTGTCCGGCTGGCTCATCCTGCGCGCCAGCGAACAGCCGCCCATCATGTACCTCCTGACCGCAATCGTGGGTGTCCGGTTCTTCGGCATCGGCCGCGCCGTTCTGCGCTACTGCGAGCGGCTTCTCCTGCACGAAGCCGTGTTCGCCTCCCTCACGAAGCTCCGCGGCGGCCTCTGGGCCTCCCTGAGCCAGCGGGCGCTGTCCCTGCGCCGGCTCCTGCAGGGCGGCAACGTGCTGGGCGCTGTCATGGGGGACGTCGACACGGTCCGGGACCTGCTCCCGAGGGTTGTCCTGCCGCCGGTGACCGCAGTAGCGGTGACGGCGGCCGCAGCGGGTACGGTGGGCTGGCTGCTTCCGGCTGCCCTGCCGGCCATGCTCGCTGCCGCCCTGGTGAGCCTGGTGGCCGCGCCGGCCGCGTCGCTGCTCGCCGACCGGATGTCGGCCAAGGCCGAGCAGCGGCTGCGCTCCGGGGTCCTCCGGCGCATCGCCGCCGCTTTGGACGCCAGGGCGGAACTGCACGCGAACGGCGCGAAGGAGCCGGTACTGGACGGAATCCGGGCACTGGACCGGGACGCCACCGCCGCGGCCCGTCGTTCGGCCTGGGCAGAAGGGCTCGGCCAGGCGCTCACCGCGGCCGCGTGCGGGGCGGGCGCCCTCTACAGCGCCGTGCTGGCGGCTCCGCTGGTTCAGGCGGGGTCCCTTCCGGCCACGACTGTGGGCGTCGTGGTCCTTCTGCAGTTGGCGCTCGCCGAACCCTTTGGGGCCATGACGACGGCGGTCCGGCAGTTTCCGGCGCTGCGCGCGGTCCTGCGCCGCGTCGGTGCGTCGGGTGTGCTGCAGCCGGGCGAACCCAGCGCCAGCACGGACGCCGGGCAGCCTTCCCGCCCGGATTCCCGGGAGCTCGGGCAGCCGGGCGTTGAACTGGACGGGTTGCAGGCCGCGTGGCCAGGGGGCGGAGTCGTCTTCAGCGGTCTCTCCGCCGTGGCTGAGCCCGGCCGCTGGCTGGCGGTGACCGGCCCGTCGGGTGCCGGCAAGTCGACGCTGCTGGCAGTGATGTTGGGCTTTCTGCCCGCCCGGGCGGGCCGCATCGCCGTAACAGGCTCCGCGGCGTGGTGTCCGCAGGAGGCGCACCTCTTCGACTCCACCGTCCGCGGGAACCTGCTGCTTGGCAGTCCGCGGCAGGTGCCCGGAGCGGGGTCTTCAGCGGAGGCCGATCAGGCGATGCGGGAAGCTCTGGAGGCGGTCGGCCTGGCGCCGCTGCTGGCCCGGCTGGAAGAAGGCCTGGATACCCGCATTGGCCCGGGTGGAGCTTTCCTCAGCGGCGGTGAGCGGCAGCGCCTGGCCGTCGCGCGCACCCTCATGACGCAGGCCGACGTGATCCTTCTGGACGAGCCGACGGCGCACCTCGACGCCGAATCCGGCCGTGCGCTGATCGCCGACCTGCGTGCCGGACTCGCATCGCGCACCGTGGTGCTGGTGACCCACAACCCTGCCGACATCAGCCCCGACGATGCACTCCTGGACCTGCGGCCCGAAAACAGTCTCGCCGCATCTGTGGTGATGGCGTCCGGCCAGCCCGCCTAACCTGCGGCCCGGGCGCAGCCCGGCATGATGGCGCGGCCCATTCCCGGCGGCTAGCCTGTTTCCCATGACGCACAACGACGCCCCCGGCCTGCCAGCAGCCGGCTTCGGGGAACTGCCCGCCGTCGACTTTCCCGAACTGCGCTGGCGCAGCGCCGGCCCCGGGGATCTTGATGCGTGGGCGGCGCTGATTGCCCGGACCGCCGCCGCCGAGCAGCCGGTGTGGTTCGAACGGCGGGCCGACCTGGAACAGATCATGGAGTCCAGGAACAACCCGGTGGGGCGAAACACTGTCCTTGGCCTGGACGCCGACGGCGTTCCCCGGGCCTACGCCCGGCTGACCAAAAACAAGGACGGGGCAAAGGCACACGGATTCTGCGCCGTGGACCCGCACTGGCAGCGCCGCGGCGCCGGCTCAGCCCTCCTGTCCTGGCTGGAAGCGCGGACCCGGCAGCGGTTCGCGGAGGATGCCGGAGCGCGGCAGAACAACGCGGGCCGGGGCAGCACAGGGCCGGTGCCGCGGCTGCGCATTTTCATCGAACAGAAGCAGCAGCATCAGTGCGCGCTCCTGCAGGAGTCCGGGTACGGGGTGGTCCGCTATTACAACGAGATGCACCGTCCGCTCTCTGCTCCGCTGCCCGAAGCACCCCTCGACCACGGCCTGGAACTGGTGCCGATGGACCCCGGGCTGAGCGAAGCCGTGCGTCTGGCGCACAACCAGGTCTTCGCCGACCACTGGGGCAGCGAACCACGGGATGAGGAGGCCTGGGGCTTCGTGATCAACGACCCCCTGGCCCGGCCTGATCTCAGCGCCGTCGTGCTGGCGGGCAACACCGGTGAGGTGGTCGGTTACCAGCTTGCCAGCCATGACCCCGACACGGCGGTGACACGCGGGTTCACGGAGGGCTACACGGACCTGCTCGGCGTCCGCCGGGAATACCGCGGGCGCGGGATCGCGCAGGCGCTGCTGGCCGATGCCATGCGGCGTTTCGCCGCCGCAGGCATGGACAAGGCGTCGCTGGATGTGGACTCCGAGAACCCCACCGGTGCCATGGCGCTGTACCGCAAGATGGGCTACGTCCCGGTCAACACCAGCCTGGCCTGGGACAAGGTCCTGTAATCCCACACGCCGCAGTTGAACACGCCGCCGGTCAGCCGTCCACGTCCGCGAGGTGGTGGACGACGTCGTGCAGGAAATACTGCGCGAGCGTCAGGACGGTGAACTCCGAGCCGTTGCTGCGCAGCCCGGTCCGGCCCCACTGCGACTCCTGGACCCTGGCGAAGGAGGCAGCCACCTGCTCGCCCTCAGCGGTGAGTTCGGCGCTCACCACGGCAGGGTCGGCGTTCGCGTAGTCGCTCTCCACCGCCGTCCTGTCCTGGTCCCAGTTCTCAAACCGGGCGTTGTCCTCGGTGAGCATCAGGTTGAGGCGGCGGTCGAAAAGACTGAACACATCCCTGACATGGCAGGAGTACTCCAGCGCCGACCACGTGCTGTTGTCCGGCCGCTCGGTGGCGTCCGGCCGTCGGAGCACGGCCCGCCAGCGGGGCAACATGTTCTCGACGCTGCCGGGAACCGTTGACGGCGTGACGGTGGACGCGTCGAAGCCGCACTGGGTGCAGGGGCGGGACAGGACCCAGGTCCAGTCCTTTTCATCCGGGACGATAGGCATGGCAGTAGTCTAGGCGGATTCCGGCCAGGCCATGCTGGGGCCGATGACGTCCACAGCCTGCGACAGCGGAATGCCGGAACCGTCGCGCCGGCCGTGCTCCTGCGGCAGCGACCGGGCCACCCCAGCCGACGACGACGCCTTCGCCGGGCCGTGGCCCGCCCACGCCAGGAGCAGCGTGTCCTCGCCCTTCAGGAACCGGTGCGCCCGGACCCCGGCGGTGGCCCGCCCCTTGGCCGGGTATTCGGCGAAGGCCGTCACCTTGGCGGCCCCGGGGGCCGTGCCCGGCAGGGCACCTTCCGTGCCGGAAATGGTCACGACGACGGCGGCCTCGTCGCCGGGGGCGACGGCACCGAAGAACACCACCTGGTCGCCGGCGGCGAGTTTGATGCCTGCCATGCCACCGGCCGTCCGGCCCTGCGGGCGGACGACGGCGGCGCTGAACCGCAGCAGCTGTGCCTGCCGCGTCAGGAACACGAGGTCGGCGTCGTCGGACCCGGCAGGCGCCACACCCACCACGGTGTCCTTGTCCTTCAGCGCGATGACTTCCCAGTCCTCGCGGTTGAGGGGGTAGTCCGGCTGCACGCGTTTCACCACGCCCTGTGCCGTGCCGAGCGCCAGCACCTCATCGAGCGGCGCGAACGCCACAAGGGACTCACCCTTCAGGAGGGTGATGAAATCCTTGGCCGGAACGCCGCCGGCCAGGTTCGGCACGCCGGAGACCGGCGGGAGGACGGGCATGTCCATCACCTGGATCCGCAGCATGCGCCCCTGCGAAGTGATTGCGGCGATCTCGCCCCGGGCAGACGTCTTGATCACCGAGCGGAACACGTCGTGCTTGGAGCGCGGGCCGGCCTCGGCCAGGCTGTCCTGGTTGGCGGTCCGGGCAATCTGGCCGGAGGCTGTGAGGATCGCCCAGCACGGGTCGTCGGCGATCTCGAGGGCCAGGGGAGCGGGCTTTCCCCTGACGCCTGCCTTGCCCTCGACGCCGGCGGCGCTGGCCACCGTGGGGGCCACGGCCTCGGACTCGAGCAGCACGGTCCGCCGCGGCGTGCCGTACTTCTCCGCGATCTCGCCGAGTTCGCCGGAGACGAGTTCGCGCAGCAGCTGATCGGATTCGAGGATGGCCTCCAGTTCGGCGATCTCCTTGCGAAGCTCGTCCTGTTCCTTCTCCAGCTCGATCCTGCTGTATTTGGTCAGCTGGCGGAGCCGGAGCTCAAGGATGTAGTTGGCCTGGATCTCGGAGAGATCGTAGATGGACATCAGCCGTTCGCGCGCCGCGGAGACCTCGTCCGAGGACCGGATGATCTGGATGACCTCGTCGATGTCCACGATGGCGATGAGCAGGCCCTCCACGAGGTGGAGGCGGTCCTTCTTCTTGCCGAGCCGGAACGCCGTCCGGCGCCGCACCACCAGGATGCGGTGGTCCACGTACACGGTGAGCAGCTGCAGCAGGCCCAGCGTCTGCGGCTGACCCTCCACAAGGGTGACGTTGTTGATGCCGAAGGAATCCTCCATCGGCGAGTAGCGGTAGAGCTGCTGGAGGACGGCGTTCGGGTTGAAACCGTTCTTCAGCTCGATGACCAGCCGCAGGCCGTGCTTGCGGTCGGTCAGGTCCACGACGTCGCTGATGCCTGCCAGTTTCTTGCTGTTGACCGCGTCCTTGATCTTCTCGATCACCTTCTCCGGGCCCACCATGTACGGCAGTTCGGTGACCACGAGGCCGGTCCGGCGGGCCGAGAGCTGCTCCACCTCCACCTTGGCGCGGGTCTTGAAGGAACCGCGGCCCGTGGCGTAGGCGTCCCGGATGCCGTCCAGGCCCACGATGCGGCCGCCGGTGGGCAGGTCGGGGCCGGGGACGAACCGCATGATGTCTTCCAGCGTGGCGTCCGGGTTGGCGATGAGGTGCCGGGCCGCGGAGATGACCTCCACGAGGTTGTGGGGGGCCATGTTCGTGGCCATGCCGACGGCGATGCCGGTGGTGCCGTTGACCAGCAGGTTGGGGAACGCTGCGGGCAGGACCTCGGGCTGGGTGAGCTGGTTGTCGTAGTTGGGGACGAAGTCCACCACGTTTTCGTCGAGGTGGTCCGTCATGGTGAGCGCTGCCGCCGCCAGGCGGGCCTCCGTGTACCGTGGTGCCGCGGGGCCGTCGTCGAGCGAGCCGAAGTTTCCATGGCCGTCGATCAGGGGGAGCCGGAGCGAGAAGTCCTGCGCCATGCGCACCATGGCGTCGTAGATGGCGGTGTCGCCGTGCGGGTGGAGCTTGCCCATGACCTCACCCACCACGCGGGCGCTCTTGACGTGGCCCCGGTCCGGACGGAGGCCCATGTCGCTCATCATGTAGAGGATGCGCCGCTGGACGGGCTTCAGGCCGTCGCGGGCGTCGGGCAGGGCCCGGGAGTAGATGACCGAGTACGCGTACTCCAGGAAGGAGCCTTCCATCTCGGAAGTCACGTCGATGTCAACGATGTTTTCGGTGTAGTCCTGGACTGTTTCCCCTGCGGGGGTGCGTGTTTGGCGGCGTGCCATGGGGCTGGTGGATCCTTTTTGGGGTGCACTTCGGGAGGTTTGGCTAGGCTAAGCCTATGGTGGATCAGCCCGGGGACGGCGAATATCCGGAATATTGGGAGGCCGATGTCGTTCTGAGGGACGGCGGCACAGCGCATTTGCGGCCCATCCATCCCACCGACGCGGACGCCGTGCAGACGTTCCACACGCGGCAGTCGCAGAACTCCATCTACATGCGGTTCTTTGCCTTCAAGGAGCGGCTCTCCAGCCGCGAGCTCAAGCGTTTCACCGAGGTGGACTACCGGGACCGGGTGGCCTTCGTGATCACCATCGGCGGGGACATCATCGGCATCGGCCGGTACGACCGGCTGGATGACCCCGCGGAGGCCGAGGTGGCCTTCAACATCGCCGACGCGCACCAGGGCCGCGGCATCGGCTCGATCCTGCTGGAGCACCTGGCGGCGGCGGCCCGCGAAAACGGGATCCGCAGGTTCAGTGCCGAGGTGCTGCCCGAGAACCGCAAGATGCTCATGGTCTTCTCCGATGCCGGCTACGACGTCAAACGCCATTTCGACGACGGCGTGGTGAGCCTGGAGTTCAACATCGACCCCACGGACAAGTCACGCGCGGTGATGGAAGCCCGGGAGCACCGCGCGGAGGCGAGGAGTGTGCAGGACCTGCTGGCGCCGTCGTCGGTAGCGGTGATCGGCGCAAGCCGGCGGTGGGGGACCGTGGGGTACCAGCTCCTGGAACACATCATCGAAGGCGGCTTTACCGGTCCTGTCTACGCCATCAACCCCGAAGCCTTTGAACTGGCCGGCATGCAGTCCTTCGGCAGGCTCTCCGAGGTGCCCGGGCCCGTGCAGCTGGCGATTGTCGCGGTGCCCTACGAGGAAGTCCCCAAGGTGGTTGATGAGTGCGCGGCTGCCGGCGTGAAGGGCGTCCTGGTGGCTTCGGCCGGATTCACCGAGGACGGGGAGCGGGGCCTCGCCCGGCAGCGCGAGCTGGTGCGGCAGGCACGCGCCAACGGGATGCGGGTCATCGGACCCGCTTCGCTGGGCATCGTGAACACCAACTCCGCGGTTTCATTGAACGCCTCCATGGCGCCCAGCCTGGCGCGGGGCGGCGGACTCGGGCTGTTCAGCCAGTCCGCGGCGATCGGTGTGGCGCTGTACGCGGCGTCCAGCCGGCGCCGTGCCGGCATCTCCACGTTCCTGTCGGCCGGAAACCGGGCCGATGTGTCCGGCAACGACATGATGCAGTTCTGGGAGGACGACGCCGACACCACCGCCGTGGGCCTCTATCTGGAGTCGATCGGCAATCCCCGCAAATTCTCCCGCATCGCCCGCCGGCTCGCCCGGACCAAGCCGGTGATTGTGGCCAAGTCCACTTCCATGGGGCTGCAGCTGCCGCCCGGCCATGCCGTGCGCACCACCCAGGCTCCCGCCGATGCGCTGGATTCGATGATGCGCCAGGCCGGCGTGATCCGGGTGGAAACCATCGAACAGCTCATGGACGTGGCGCAGATCGTGTCCGCCCAGCCGCTCCCCAAGGGGGCCGGGGTGGCGGTCTTCAGCAACTCCGGGGCGCTTGGGAAAGTGGTGGCGGACAGCGCCCTCTCCCAAGGGCTGGGCGTTGAGGAGCTCGTGACGGAGCTGGACCTGGACGTCGGCATGTCCCGTGCCCTGCCGGCACTGCGGGACAGGCTCCGGGAAGTCCTGGCCAGGGAGGCAGTCCATGCGGCAGTGGTTGCCTTCCTTCCCGCCCGCGGTCTGACCGTTGAGCACATTGCCGGGGCGCTCGCAGAATCCTCCGCCGAGGCCGGCAAGCCCGTGGTGGCGGCGTTCACCGGCATCCTCGATCCGTCGGTATACGTGGAAGGCATGGTGGGGGGAGGCCCCGGCGCGGCACCGGTGCCGTGCTATTCGAACCCCGGGGCGGCAGTGGCCGCCCTGTCCGCGGTGGTGCGGTACGCCGAATGGGCGGAACGGGACCAGGGCCTCTTCGTGGATCCTAACGGGTGCGATCCCGACGCAGCGCACGCTGACCTCGAGAACCTGCTGGCCGACGTCCGCGGCGAGCAGCTCAAGCAACTCGGCCCCGGGGACGCCGCCCGCCTGCTGGCGCATTACGGAATCAGGGTCATGCCGTCGGAAGGCTTCGACACGGAGGACGAAGCCGTGGAGGCGGCCGGCCGGCTGGGCTGGCCGGTGGCGCTGAAGACCACCGATCCGACGCTGCGCCACCGGCTGGACCTGGGCGGCGTGCGGCTGGACATCCAGGACGCGGATTCACTGCGGCTGAACATCCTCCAGATGCGCCGGGCGCTGGAGCCCTACGGCCGGGCGTCGCTGGAGGTCCAGACCATGGCCCCGGTGGGCCAGGCGTGCACGCTGCGCGCCATCGAGGACCCACTGCTGGGGCCCGTGGTCTCCTTCGGACTGGCCGGGGACGCCGTCAACCTGCTGGACGACTGGGCCCACCGGGCGCCGCCGCTCTCGGGCGCCGACCTTCGTGACCTTGTCCGCAGCCCGCGCGCGTCCCGGAAGCTGTTCGGCTACCAGGGCCTGCCCGCCGTCGATGTTTCCGCCCTGGAGGATGTGGCCGCGCGGCTGGCGCGGCTCAAGGACGCGCATCCGGAGATAGCACTCGTGGAGTTCAACCCGGTCCTGGCCACGCCGCAGGGGGCATTCATCCTGGCCGCCGACGTGCGGATCGGGAACGCGGCGCAGCGTACCGACAGCGCGCGGCGGGCCATGCGGAGCTAGGCGCTGGTGCAGCCGCAGGGCAGGCGAAGCTGGCCTATTGGTTAGCGTGTGCCACACCGATCTGTGAAAATGGGGAAATGAGCTCCCAGCCTCCCACCTCGAAGCCTCAAGCGCCCGACCACAGCCCGCAGGCTTTCCACCACAGCTCGCACAACCACAGCGTGCAGGGCCAGAGCCTCGAAGGCGCCCTGCAGCAGGCCGGCTTCTACCCCCTGCTGGTGGCCGACGTGGTGGATGACGCCCTGGACGGCCGGGACTGCCTCGCACACCTGGTCCACCTCGAGACGCACTTCGACCGTGCCGAGGTCCGCCGGCACATCACTGTCCTGGTCCTCACCGAGGACATGCTGGTGATCACGCACGTGGACGACCAGCAGCTCGACGAGGCGGGCGAACAGATCGTGGCGCAGATTTCCACCGAATCCGTCCCGGTGGCGCAGATCCGCTCGGTGGTCCTGAGCTACATGTACGCCCAGCCGCAGAATTACAAGCCTTCGGACCCGGTCCGTGAGGTCACTCTCTCCATTGCCTGGTCCGGCGGCCAACGCCTGGACATGGGACCGGCGAGCTGCGGCGACCCGCAGTGTGAGGCCGACCACGGCTACAGCGGCACCATCGCCCAGGAGGACATCGTCCTGCGCATCAGCGCCGAGGCGGACGGCCTGCAGGCGGTCCAGGACGCCAAGCTTTTTGCCCGTGCCCTGCGCGCGGTGAACACCGGATCCCCCACCCCGGTGCGGCATGCGCCCTCCGCCACCCACCCGCGTCCCCGCATGGGCGTTTTTGCCAACCGGCTCAGCCGCGGGCACAAGCGCTGAGATGCAGGAACAGCACAACCATTCTCCAGACTCCGCACCACGGGCCACGGGATCGGGCACTGCCGTAAGCGGTCTGCCGGCCGCCCCGGCCTACGGCCGCCGCTCCGTGGCCGAGGTGCTGGGCAGCGCGGCTGCCAGCGTGGGCGTACCGGGCTTCGAGAACGCGCTGGGCCTGCCGCAGGCCAAACGGGTGTGCGTGGTCCTGGCCGACGGGCTGGGACGCAGCCTGCTCAAGCAGAAGACGGCGCACACTCCGTTCCTGCGCGGCGTCCTGCAGCAAGGCCAGGGGACCGTGCCCGTCTGGCTGGATGCCGCCTTCCCGTCAACCACCGCAGCCTCCCTCGCCAGCCTGGGCACGGGACTCGCTCCCGGCCAGCACGGGCTGGTGGGATATGACGTCCTTGATCCGGGCCAGGACAAGGTGGTCAACATGCTGGGAAACTGGGATGCCGCCGTGGACCCACGGCAATGGCAGCCGTTCCCCACCGTCTTCGAACGTGCCTCCGAGCACGTGGCGGTCACCACCGTCAGCCTGCCGCAGTTCGGCGGCTCACCCATGACCGAGGCGGCGCTGCGCGGCGGCACGTTCGTCTCCGGCATTACTTCCCACGCCCGCACCGCGGCGGCAGCCGAGGCCATGGCTGACGCGGACACCGCCCTCATGTATTTCTACGTGAACGACCTTGACAAGGCCGGCCACCGGTACGGCGCCCAGTCGCCGCAGTGGGAGCACCAGCTCGAGGAGCTGGATGCCACGGTCAAGCGCCTTGATGCATCCCTCCCGGCCGGAACCACAGTGCTGGTGACGGCCGACCACGGGATGCTGGACGTGCCGGAGTCACAGCGCCTGGATTACGCCGCCGACCCCTCCCTGGTGGACGGTGTCCGGCACACTGCCGGGGAACCGCGCATGGTGCACCTGTACTTGGAGGACGGCGCCGGCGAAGCCGCACGGGAGCGTCTGCTGGCGGCATGGCGCACCCGCTTCGGGGAGCGGATCTGGGCCTTCACCCGGGAGGAAGCCGTGGCGGCCGGGCTCTTTGGAACGGTACGGCCCGAGGTTACGGGACGGCTGGGCGATGTGATGGTGGCGGCCCGGGACACGCTGGCACTCTACGACACGCGCCGGGTGCGTCCGACGGCCATGGAGGTCGTCGGCCAGCATGGCTCCCTGACCAAGGCCGAGCGCGAAGTCCCGCTGCTCAGTTTCCAGGCTTCCGGCAGGACAGCGTCCGGTAAGACAGGCGGCCGCCGGGGAACCCGTGGCTGAGCTCGTCTTTTTCTCCGGAACCATGGACTGCGGGAAGTCCACCCTCGCGCTGCAGATGGACTACAACCACCGCGCCCGGGGCCGCGGCGGAGTGCGGTTCAGCCGCAACGACCGCGCCGGCGACTCCCGGATCTCCAGCCGTTTGGGGCTGCAGGCCGAGGCCGTGGAAGTCGTCGACACCACGGACTTCTGGGACGAAGTGGTGCTACGCCGCACCCAGGGGATCCGCGTGGACTACCTCATCTGCGACGAGGCACAGTTCTATTCAGCCGCCCAGGTGGAGCAATTGGCGCGCGTGGTGGACGAGATCGAGGTGGACGTCTTTGCCTTCGGCATCACCGCGGACTTCCGCACCCGCCTGTTCCCTGGTTCGCAGCGCCTGATTGAACTCGCGGACAGGGTGCAGGTCCTGCAGGTTGAAGCGCTGTGCTGGTGCGGCCGGCGCGCCACCCATAACGCCAGGACGGTCGACGGCGTGATGGTCACCGAAGGGGCCCAGGTGGTGGTCGGCGATGTGGACATGGCCGTTGATCCTGCCGCCGCCGGTCCCGGCAGTGATGCAGGCCATGTCCCCGTGGTGGGTTACGAAACGCTGTGCCGGAGGCACTTCATGCGCCGGGTCACCGCCCACGGCGCCAGCATCATTGCCCAGCAGGACCAGCTGCTCCCGTTCGAGGTGGACGCCTGCCTGTGGCACGGTGCCGGTGATAGAGCCAGCAGCCTGTTCTCAGTCGCCGCGGGTGCCGAAGACGATTTCGTCCCAGCTGGGAACACTTGAGCGCTTCGGCCGGGACGGCTGGCGTTCCGGTTCGTCCCGGTCCTGATCGGTGCGGGACGTTCCCTGGCCAGGCTGTGGCCGGGTTCCATCGAGGCGGCTTCCGTCCAAACGGCTTCCGTCCAACCGGCGGCGGGAGTTGCCGCGGCCCAGGAGTTCGTCCAGTCCAGGGTTGGCAGGCGCCGGACGGCCGGTAACCGGGCCGGGGGACTGCGCCGCCGGTGAGTTGGGCTCCTCGGGCTTGGCCGGACCGGGGTTGCTGGACGCGGCGGTGCGACCGGGGACTATGGTGATTTCGCGTGTGTGGGTGCTGACGCCGTCGTGAAGTTTCAGCGACTCGTCGTCGGTTTCCTCGTGCCGGGGAACCAGGTTGAGGCGGGAGACCATCGAAGGCCGGCCGTCACGGCGTCGTGCCAGCGTGAACTCCGCCGCCGGAGCCCCGGCGCCGTCGTCGTCGTTGTTCTCCTCAGGTTCCGATTCCGGATCCTGTTCCGCGCCGTCCTGTGCTGAATCATGTGGATGCGCTGAATCATCTGGATGCGCTGAATCATCCTGATGCCCGGAATTCTCCGGCTGCCAGGAACCATCGGCCGACGATTCCGTCTCCGTGTCTGCAGGTGCTTCCTCTGCCCGCGGGTGGGCGGCCGGGACACCGTTTGCGAGCAGCAGCGCGAGGGCGTCGTCGCTGTCCTCATCGACGCCAATCCGCTGGCCGCGCCGCGAACGCAGCATGTCCAGCAGGCCGTCCGGGTCCTTCTGCTGCTCTGCGCTGTTGCCTGTGCCGGCGCCCATGCCGGTGCGGGCTGCGGCGTCCGCGTCGGTTTCGAAGTCGAAAGGCCTGTCGGACACCGCGGAGAGCCGCCGGGCCGGCACAGGTCCGTCCAGGGGCTCCAGTTCGCTGAGCTGCTGGGCCCAGCGGTTCGCGTTCTGCAGGGACTTGCGGGTCGGGTTGAAGGTCCACATCGCGGGAGGTTCTTCGCCGATGCTCGCGTGGCCGCCGGGGGCGGCTTCAAACGTGGCCACCACGGTCCAGGTGCCGTCCGGACGGCGCCATGAATCCCACTCCAGCGTTGAGGACTGGATGCCGTGCGCGGCGAGCCGGTGGGCCACCATGTCGCCGAGTGTGGCGGGGTTGTCGCCGAAGGCGGACCGGTATACGTCGTGTCCCGGGGCGGGGGAGGCGACTTCCACCTTCTGGGCCTGCTGGGCAATGTACGCGCGTTCGGCCAGGACCGGTCCTTCGTACCGCTCGACCTTTTCCTGCGGCATGCCAGAGGCGGCGGCAACCTCGGCAGCCGTGGAGCCGCTGCGGATTTTCGCCTGGATGTCGCGGGGAGACATGGCAATGGGGGCGCCTGTGGACGGGCGCGCGGAGGGCCGGCTGGCAGCCAGCCTGAGCGCCTCATTGATCGGCAGCCGGAACATTGTGCCGGCGGTACCGCTTAACAGGAGATGCTCCCCGTCGTCGTGGACGCCTACAAGCCGTAGATCCTGCATACAATCCTCCACCCTGGCATTACTATCATTCGAAACTCTGCCACCCCGCACTGTCTTTTCCCGTTAGGGCAGAGGGCGCGCCGCGAAATTCCGGGAGTTTCGGGCGGCTGCTGGAGGCCAGTCGGAGGCGGTGATTCGGCTATGGCGTTTACGCGCAGCGCGGAGAACAATGTGCGCGTACCGGGCACAAACCAGGGCCGTCCGGCGTTGTCCCGGATGAATCATTTGAGCGATTCGACGGAGTGTGAGCAGCAGGCCATGGCGACGGATTATGATGCGCCGCGGAAGTCCGAAGAGGACCTCAATGAGGACTCGATTGAGGAGCTGAAGACCCGCCGTGCCGAGAAACCCACGGCAGTGGTGGAGGAGGACGAGTCCGACCTCGCCGAAGGCTATGAGCTGCCCGGAGCCGACCTGTCCGGCGAGGAGCTGCTGGTCCGGGTTCTGCCGGCCCAGGCCGACGAGTTCACCTGCGCCTCGTGCTTCCTGGTCCGGCACCGCTCCCAGATCGCCCGGGAAAAGAACGGGCTCCTGTACTGTCGCGACTGTGAAGGCTAGGCGCGACTGTGAAGGCTAGGCGCTACTTGCCGGTCAGCGCAGCGACGAGTTCCTCGGGACGGCGGGTGGAGGTCAGCCAGTAAGGCGTGGGGTCCGACGGGTCGGCGATCTCGATCCTGACCACCGGATCAATCCATCCCCGGATGCAGAGGTAAGCCAGTCCGTTCAGGCGTGTACCGCGCTCCGCCGTCGCTTCTTTGCCGCGGTACGCCGCAGCCCCGCCCACCAGGCTGCGTTCGATGCTGGCCCGTCCGACCTGCAGGGTGCGCGCAGTCACGGATATTGATGGCGTGGAGAGGACCAGCAGCACGGCTTCGATGGCAAACAGCACCACGGCTGCCGTGAAGCCGGCCGGAAGGCTGATGGGCGCGAAAACCAGGATGCCTGCTGACGCGATGCCCAATGCGACGATCCAGATCCACGCGCCGGGCCACAGCTTTTCCGAGAAAATTACGGTTTCGTCCGGTGACGACGGGTTGCGGGCAGGGACGGCACTTGATTCGGGCATGCCCCCAAGCTTAGTGGCCGGCAGGAGGGCGTACTGCAATAGGAGGAGTTAGAGCGCGGGCGATAGAGTGTGGGACTGTGACTGACGAATCAACGGCCATGACATCCCTTGCACAGCAGACCCCCGTGACCGCCGCTGCGCAGCCGCCCAGGGCGGAGTTCGGAGCGCCCACGGTGCAGGTGCAGCTGAAAATGCTCGACGACGGCCTGGAAGCGCCGTCCTACGCCCACCCCGGGGACGCCGGGGCGGACCTGCGCGCCCGCGTTGACGTGGTCCTCGAACCGGGGGAGCGGCGGCTCGTTCCCACCGGCGTCGCCATCGCGCTGCCGGACGGCTTTGTGGCCCTCATCCACCCCCGCTCGGGCCTCGCCACCAAGCACGGGCTCACCGTCGTGAACGCACCCGGAACCGTCGACGCCGGGTACCGCGGAGAGATCGCGGTGACGCTGCTCAACACCGACCGCGAGCAGGCCATTGAGCTGCGGCGCGGCGATAGAATTGCACAGATGGTGATCCAGCGCGTGGAGCACGCGCAGTTCGTCGCCGTGGGGGAGCTGAACGACTCTGTCCGCGGTGCCGGCGGCTTCGGCTCCACGGGCGGGTTTGCCGTTCCGGGCACGTAGCGGCACCACACCTGCCGGGCTGCACACCCGCATATTCGGGGCGCGACACGATCACAACTAAGGAGACAACGCATGGTTTTTGGGCGGGGCAAGAAAGCCAAGAAGCAGGAATCGGCAGAGCCGGAGGACGTCCGGGAGGACGCCACCCCGGATCCGGCCCCGAATCCTGTGGACGACCGCAGGGCCAACGGCCCCTTCGACGTCTCCGAGATCAGCAGCCGCGACGGCTATGTGGACCTCGGCGCCCTTCTCATTGCCCCCCGCGACGGACTGCAGCTCCGGCTTGAAGTCGAGGAAGCAACCCAGCGCGTCGTCGCCGTGACCATGGACCTCGAGGGGTCAAGCCTGCAGCTGCAGGCGTTTGCCGCACCCCGCTCCGAAGGGCTCTGGGACGAGATCCGGGAGCAGATCGGGCAGTCTGTCGGCGGCCAGGGCGGCCAGGTCGAGGAGATCCCGGGGGACTACGGCGTCGAACTCGTGGCCAAGCTGCCGGCTGGCGCCCCGGACGGCAGCCAGGGTTACCGCGTTGCCCGCTTCGTCGGCGTCGACGGCCCCCGTTGGTTCCTCCGCGGCGTTTTCGGCGGCGAAGCCGCGCTGGACCGTGAAGCGGCAGCCAGCCTCGAGGACCTTTTCCGGAAGATCGTGGTCATCCGGGGTGAGAACCCCATGCCGCCGAGGGACCTGCTGCAGCTGCGCCTGCCCAAGGACGCCGCCGGATCCGTGCCCCCTGCAGCGCCGGACCTCGAGCAGCCGGAGCGCGGGCCGGAGATCACCCAGATTGGTTGATGCAGGCGGCCCGCAGGACCAGGCGGTACCGATTCGCGGGCTGCCGGAGCGCGGGCGCGTCCTGTGCCACGGATTTATCGAGTCGGTGACCTACGCGCCCCCGTCAGAGGTGGCAGCCTTCGCGGCCATCGTCTCGGACCATGACACCCTTCCCGCGGAGCGGCGCGGGCGGCTCCGCGTCATTTGGCTGGGCCGCCGCCGAATTCCGGGGATCGACGCCGGGACCGAACTCAGGCTCGAAGGCATGCTGACCGTAAGAGAAGGCATGTCCACCATGTTCAACCCCCGCTACGAGATACTGTCCCGCCAGGAGAACCAATGACTTTGCCTGAGAACCCCGATTCGGGACCGGGCCGCGAAGAACCCAAGCCGGCGCCCGAGACCCCGGGTTTCGCCGGGCTGGCCGAGGACTACGCGTCCAAGGCAGGGCTGCACCGCACGCACGACGGCCGCATCGACGTCCTGAAGAGCGCCGGCGGCTACCAGGGAATCGCGGAGAGCATCCTGCCCGGCCTGGTCTTCCTGGTCGCCTTTACCGTCACCACCGCACTGACGCCGTCGCTCATCGCAGCGCTGGGCACTGCAGCCGTCTTCACCGTGGTCCGGCTCGTGCAGCGCCGCCCGCTGACCCAGGCGCTGGCCGGCGTCGTTGGCGTGGGCATCTCAGCGTGGCTCGCCAACACCACGGGCAAGGCGGAGGACTTCTACCTTCCGGGATTCCTGGCGAACTCGGCCTACATTGTGGCGATGGTCATCTCCATTGCCGTCCGTTGGCCGATCGCCGGCCTGCTGTTCGGGTTCATCCGGAACGAGGGCCTGGACTGGCGCAAGGACCCGGCCCGGGTCCGCGCCTACCGGCTGGGCACATGGATCATCGTCAGTGTCCTGGCGCTGCGCCTGCTGGTGCAGGTTCCCCTGTACCTGATGGGGCCGGAGGGGCTGGCCGCGCTGGCCACCACCAGGCTCATCATGGGTGCGCCGCTGTACATCCTCGGCGTGTGGATCGCCTGGCTCGTCACGCGGCCCGCGGCAACGCCTGACGGTCAGCCGTCGAAGCCGTCGTCGTCCAGCTGATCTGACCGGGACGCCTGTTCTGCGGTTGCCGGGCCAGCCGCCGCAGCGGCGGGCGTCGCCGGGGTATCGCGTGGCTCCTGCCCTTCATCGTCATCTTGTCCCGGCCGCTGGCCGGAGCCGGGTGACAGCAGCTCGCGGAGCTGGTCTTCGGCCGCGATGGTGGTGACGAAAAACAGTTCGTCGCCACCGTCGATGACGTCGTCCCGGCTGGGCGTGATCGGTGCCTGGTCCCGCAGGATGGCCACGAGCGTGGAGTCCTCCGGCCAGTCGATGGCGCCGACCGTGAGGCCGATGGCGTGCGAGTCGTGCGGCACCGTGAACTCGACTATGGAAGACACGCCCGTCTGCAGGGTCAGCAGCCGGACGAGATCGCCGATCTCCACCGCTTCCTCCACAAGGGCCGTCATCAGCTGGGGCGTGTTCACCGCAACGTCGACGCCCCACGAGTCGTTGAACATCCAGTCGTTCTTCGGGTTGTTCACGCGCCCCACGGTGCGCCCGATGCCGAACTCGGTCTTGGCCAGCAGCGAGACGACGAGATTCACCTTGTCATCGCCGGTGGCGGAAACCACCACGTCAGCGTCCTCGAGCCTGGCGTCCTGCAGGGTGCTCAGTTCGCACGCGTCGCCCACCAGCCAGTGCGCGCCGCGCAGGCCGCTGCGCCCGATCACTTCGGGCTTGAGGTCAATGAGCAGGATCTCGTGCTTATGGGACAGCAGCTCACGGGCAATCGAGGAGCCGACGCTTCCGGCCCCGACGATGACGACTTTCACTTAGGACTCCTTGGCGGGTGCTTTGGCGAGGATGTGGGCGACTTCGGACGTTCGGTCCACCCGCAGCATGGCATGCACCGTGTCGCCGTCCTGGTAGGAGGTGCCCGCGGCGGGCAGCATCCCCTCGCCGAACCGGGTCAGGTAGGCCACCCGGACGTCGGCCGCCTTTTCGATGGAGGTGACCGGATGGCCCACCCATTCCGGGTGCAGGTCCAGTGCGGCCAGCACGAGGCGGCCTGACGGATCGCGGAAGTCCCCGGCAAGGTGCTGTTCGGGAAGGATGCGGCGCAGGACCTGGTCGGCGCTCCAGCGCACCGCGGCCACCGTGGGGATGCCCAGGCGCTGGTAGATCTCGGCGCGGCCGGGATCGTAGATCCGGGCCACCACGTGCGGCACATGGAACGTCTCCCGCGCCACCCTGGTTGCCAGGATGTTGGAGTTGTCGCCGCTCGACACGGCGGCAAAGGCATAGGCATCCGCAACGCCCGCCTGCTTCAGGGTGTCGCGGTCAAAGCCGACGCCGGTGACTTTCCGGCCGGTGAAGCCCGAGCGGAGGCGGCGGAAGGCGCGGTCGTCCTGGTCGATGATGGCCACCGAATGGCCGGCATCCTCGAGCGTGTGCGCCAAGGTGGCCCCGACGCGTCCACAACCCATGATCACGAAGTGCGCCACGCGTTCTCTCCTCAACTCTCGGCCGACTGCTCCGTAAGACTCTACCGCCGGAAACCTGCCATGACATCGCGTGCGAATCAGACTAACTTTGTGTGGTGCTGACAATTCTGAATGCCGTGAAGCGCGTGCTGGTGGGAAGGCCCTTCCGGAACGACAGGATGGCCCACACCCTCCTGCCGAAGCGGATCGCGCTCCCCATCTTCGCCTCGGACGCATTGTCCTCCGTGGCCTACGCCCCCGATGAGATTCTCCTCACGCTGGCCCTGGCCGGCGTGAGCGCGGTGGCCATCTCCCCGCTCGTGGGCCTCGCCGTCATGGTGGTCCTGCTCACGGTGGTGGCGTCCTACCGGCAGAACGTCCACGCCTATCCGTCCGGCGGCGGTGACTACGAGATCGCCAACGAAAACCTGGGCAAGTTCGCCGGGCTGACTGTCGCCGCGGCCCTGCTGGTGGACTACGTCCTGACCGTCGCCGTGTCCATGTCCTCCGCGGCCGCCTATCTCACCACCGCCATTCCCTCGCTGCATGGGCAGCAGGCCATCATCGCCACCATCGGCGTCGTGATCCTGGCGCTGGTCAACCTGCGCGGCATCAAGGAAGCCGGCAGCGTCTTCGCGGTACCGACGTACATCTTCATGGCCTCCATCCTGGGCATGACCGCCGTCGGCGTCTTTCAGGCGGCCACCGGCCAGCTGGGCCAGGCGCCGTCGGCCGCGTTCACGATCGTCCCCTCACCCGACTTCGACCAGGGACTCGTGGGCCTCGCCGGCGCGTTCCTGCTGCTGCGCGCCTTTTCCTCCGGCGCCGCAGCCCTGACCGGTGTGGAAGCGATCAGCAACGGCGTGCCGAACTTCCAGAAGCCCAAGAGCAAGAACGCGGCCACCACGCTGCTGCTCCTCGGGATCATCGCCTCGGCCATGCTGGCAGGAATCATCTACCTGGCCAACGCCACCAAGGTGCACATCGTGCTCGACCCCGCCACCGAATTCCGGCTCAACGGGCAGCCCCTGCCCGAGAGCTATATCCAGAACCCGGCCATCAGCCAGATTGCGCAGACCATCTTCGGCGCCGGGTCCATTCCGTTCTACATCGTGGTCGCGGCCACCGGCGTCATCCTGGTGTTTGCCTCCAATACGGCCTTCAACGGCTTCCCGGTGCTGGGCTCCATCCTTGCCCAGGACGGCTACCTGCCGCGGCAGCTGCGCACCCGCGGCGACAGGCTCGCCTTCAGCAACGGCGTGCTTGCCCTGGCCGCCGGCGCGCTGGTGCTCATCCTGTCGTTCAACGCCGATGTGACCAAGCTCATCCAGCTGTATATCGTCGGTGTTTTCATCTCCTTCACGGCCAGCCAGCTGGGCATGGTCCGGCACTGGGGCCGGGAGCTGAAACTGGCCAAGGACAAAGCGGTGCGCCGCCGCATCATCAAGTCGCGCACCATCAACATGACCGGCTTCGGCATGACCGCACTAGTGCTCGTGATCGTGCTGATCACCAAGTTCGAACAGGGGGCCTGGATTGCCCTGCTCGCCATGTTCGTCCTGTTCCTCATCATGTGGAGCATCCGCGCCCACTACGACAACGTGGCCAAGGAGCTGGCGGTCGACGAGGATTCGTCGCCGCGCGCCCTGCCCACACGCGTGCACGCCGTGCTGCTGGTGTCCCATGTCCGCAAGCCCGTGCTCCGGGCGCTTGCCTACGCGCGTGCCTCCCGGCCGTCGCGGCTGGACGCCATCACCGTGGACATCAACGCCGAGGAGACAGCGCACACGCTCGCCGACTGGGAGAAGCTGGAGATCCCGGTTCCGCTGACCATCCTCGCCAGCCCCTACCGCGAGACGGTCACGCCGATCATGGACTACATCAAGAACATGCGCCGGGACTCGCCCCGGGACCTCATTGTGGTCTACATCCCCGAGTATGTGGTGGGTAAATGGTGGGAACAGCTGGTGCACAACCAGACAGCCCTCCGCATCAAGACCCGGCTCCACTTTGAGCCCGGCGTCATGGTTGCCAGTGTTCCCTGGCAGCTCAAATCATCCGAAGAAGCCAAGAGACTGCAGGACATTCAATGAGCCCGGACACCCAGACCACCTCCACCGGACTCGAACTGGTGGTCGACGTCGGCCCAGTTGCGCACGGCGGACACTGCGTGGCCCGGCACGAGGGCCGCGTGGTCTTCGTCCGCCACGGCATCCCGGGCGAGCGGGTGCGGGTCCGGCTCACCGATGCCGGGGAGAAGGCCAAGTTCTGGCGGGCGGACGTTGTGGAAGTCCTGGATGGTTCCCCGGACCGGGTACCGCACTTCTGGCGGACGGCCGACTCCGCCGGCTCCTGGGCGCACGGGCGCCCGCCGGTCGGCGGCGCAGAACTTGGCCACGTGTCCCTGCAGCGCCAGCGGAGCCTCAAAGCGGAGGTGCTGGCCGAACAGCTCAGGCGGCTGGCCGCCGTCGAACTTTCCCCGGTTGTTGAAGCGGTCGGGGCGGCAAACACCACAACGGACGACGCCGGAACAACTGACAGTGCCGGAACAACTGACAGTGCCGGAACAGCGGACGACGGCGGGGCCGGGCTTGCGTGGCGCACTCGCGCCAGCTTTGGGGTCACCCAGAGCGGCCGGCTCGGCATGCACGCCCACCGCTCCGACCAGGTGATCCCTGTGCAGGAGATGCCGCTGGCCGTCGACGGGATCAACGCCCTGCGGCTGTGGGATGTGGACCTTCAGGGCATCGAGCGGGTGGAGGTGGCCGCGCCCGCCAACGGCTCGCGGCCGCTTGTGCTGCTGGCCCCGGCTCCCGGGACGCGCGCCAAACGGCTGAACTCCATCCTGTCCCAGCTCCCCGCGGACGTGTCCGTGGCCAGTTACGATCCCCTCAAGAATGAGACGCTGCAGCTCCGCGGCCGGACCTGGGTGCAGGAATCTGCGGCCGGCCACGACTACCGTGTCACGGGTGCGGGCTTCTGGCAGATCCACCGCGACGCACCGGAAACCCTGGTGGGTGCCGTCACCGGATTCCTGCACGAGGGCGGGTTCCTGGAACCCGGCGCCGCGGTGGCGGACCTCTACGCCGGTGCGGGGCTGTTCACGGCGCCGCTGGCCGACGCGGTGGGGGAGACCGGGTCGGTGCTGTCCGTGGAGGGTGCGCCCGGCACCAGCCGGGACGCCCGGAAAAACCTCCACGGTTCACCGCAGGTGGAGATTGTGCAGGGCAAGGTGGAGCGGGTGCTCCGGCAGCGGCCGCGCCAGTTCGACGCCCTCATTCTCGACCCGCCGCGCGCCGGCGCGGGCAAGGCAGTGGTCAGCCAGCTGATTGCCTCAAACCCCCGCGCCATTGCCTACATTTCCTGCGACCCGTCGTCGTTCGCACGCGACATTGGTTACTTCCAGCAGGGCGGCTGGCAGCTGTCCGGGCTGCGTGCCTTCGACCTGTACCCGCACACGCACCACCTGGAGACCGTCGCACTGCTGACTCCCCGCGGGTGATGCCACTACTATGGGCGATGTAGCCCCCGTCGCGCCCGTGTTCCCGGCTGACCATGCAGTTTGATGCGACCGGCACTAATTAGGGTGTCCTAACTAGCAAGCGGTCAACCGCGCGACAAAGATGAAACTGTTGCGAGAGGAGTCCTGCGATGAGCACTGTGGACAGCTTCGGTTCAAAAGGCAAACTTGATGTTGCCGGAACCGAATACGAAATTTTCCGGTTGAACTCCGTTGAAGGTTCAGAAACCCTTCCGTTCAGCCTTAAGGTACTGCTTGAAAACCTGCTGAGGACCGAGGACGGCGCGAACATCACCGCCGATCACGTTCGCGCCCTGGCAGGATGGGACCCGAATGCCCAGCCCGACACCGAAATCCAGTTCACGCCTGCCCGCGTGATCATGCAGGACTTCACTGGTGTTCCCTGCGTGGTGGACCTTGCCACCATGCGTGAGGCTGTCAAGGAGCTCGGCGGTGATCCGAAGAGGGTGAACCCGCTGGCTCCGGCCGAGATGGTCATTGACCACTCCGTCCAGATCGACGTTTTCGGTAACTCCGGCGCACTGGAGCGCAACATGGAGATCGAATACCAGCGCAATGGTGAGCGCTACCAGTTCCTGCGCTGGGGCCAGACCGCGTTCGACGACTTCAAGGTTGTCCCGCCGGGAACCGGCATCGTGCACCAGGTCAACATCGAATACCTGGCCCGCACCATCATGACCCGCGAGGTGAATGGCGCGCTGCGTGCCTACCCCGATACCTGCGTCGGCACCGACTCGCACACCACCATGGTCAACGGCCTGGGCGTGCTCGGCTGGGGCGTCGGCGGTATCGAAGCCGAGGCTGCCATGCTGGGCCAGCCGGTTTCCATGCTGATCCCGCGCGTTGTGGGCTTCAAGCTCAGCGGCAGCATTCCTGCCGGTGCCACCGCCACCGACGTGGTGCTCACCATCACCGAGATGCTCCGCAAGCACGGTGTTGTTGGCAAGTTCGTGGAGTTCTACGGCGAAGGCGTGGCCGCGGTGCCGCTGGCCAACCGCGCCACCATCGGCAACATGAGCCCGGAGTTCGGCTCCACGGCTGCCATGTTCCCGATCGACGACGTCACCCTCGACTACCTGCGCCTGACCGGCCGCCCCGAGGAGAACGTTGCCCTCGTGGAGGCCTACGCCAAGGAACAGGGCCTCTGGCACGATCCGTCCCGCGAGCTGCGCTTCTCCGAGTACCTCGAGCTGGACCTCTCCACCGTGGTTCCGTCGATCGCCGGCCCGAAGCGTCCGCAGGACCGCATCGAGCTGACCGAGGCCAAGGACGAATTCCGCCACGACCTCAAGAACTACGTCACCCACGATGCCGATGCCGGCACCCTGGACGAGTCGCTGGAGGAAAGCTTCCCGGCTTCCGACCCGCCCTCGTTCACCACCGGCGGCACCCACGTGACCGACACCGACCGCGTTCCGCCGAAGTACTCCGCAGCGCATGGTGCCGAGGGCCGCCTTTCCAGCCCCGTCGCCGTGAAGATGGAGGACGGCCGCGAGTTCGACCTGGACCACGGAGCGGTGACCATCGCGTCGATCACCTCGTGCACCAACACGTCCAACCCCTCGGTCATGCTTGCCGCCGCGGTGCTGGCACGCAACGCCGTGAACAAGGGCCTCACCGCCAAGCCGTGGGTCAAGACCTCTGTCGCCCCCGGCTCCAAGGTGGTCACCGACTACTACGAGAAGTCGGGCCTCACCCCGTACCTGGAGAAGCTGGGCTTCTACATCGTGGGCTACGGCTGCGCCACCTGCATCGGCAACTCCGGCCCGCTGGAAGCCGAAATCTCCGAGGCCATCCAGGCCAACGACCTCGCCGTCAGTGCCGTGCTCTCGGGCAACCGCAACTTCGAAGGCCGCATCAACCCGGACGTCAAGATGAACTACCTGGCCTCCCCGCCGCTGGTCATCGCTTACGCCCTGGCCGGTTCCATGGACTTCGACTTCGAAACCGATGCCCTGGGCAAGGACGAAGCAGGCAACGACGTCTTCCTCAAGGACATCTGGCCCAACCCGGTCGAGGTCCAGGAAGTCATCGACTCCTCCATCGACAAGGAGATGTTCGCCAAGGGCTACGAGGGCGTCTTCGAGGGCGACGACCGCTGGAAGGCACTCGACACCCCCGCCGGCGACACCTTCGCCTGGGATGCGAAGTCCACCTACGTCCGGAAGCCCCCGTACTTCGAGGGCATGAAGGCCCAGCCGGAGCCCGTCCAGGACATCAGCGGTGCCCGCGTGCTGCTCAAGCTCGGCGACTCCGTCACCACGGACCACATCTCCCCGGCCGGTTCGTTCAAGTCCGACACCCCTGCCGGCCAGTACCTGCTGGCCAACGGTGTGGAGCGCAAGGACTTCAACTCCTACGGCTCGCGCCGCGGCAACCACGAGGTCATGATCCGCGGCACGTTCGCGAACATCCGCATCAAGAACCAGCTCCTGGACGGTGTGGAGGGCGGCTTCACCCGCGACTTCAGCCAGGCCGACGGCCCGCAGGCCTACGTCTACGACGCCGCCCAGAACTACCAGGCAGCCGGCACCCCGCTGGTGGTCCTGGCCGGCAAGGAGTACGGCTCCGGTTCGTCCCGTGACTGGGCAGCCAAGGGCACGGCACTGCTGGGCGTCAAGGCCGTCGTCGCCGAGAGCTACGAGCGCATCCACCGCTCCAACCTCATCGGCATGGGCGTTCTTCCGCTGCAGTTCCCGGCCGGCGAGTCCGCTGCCACGCTGGGCCTGACGGGCACGGAAACCTTCGCCGTTGAGGGCGTCACCGCCCTCAACGAAGGCACCACGCCCAAGACCCTCAAGGTCACCGCCACCGCCGAGGACGGCTCCGCCAAGTCCTTCGACGCAGTGCTCCGCATCGACACCCCGGGTGAAGCGGACTACTACCGCAACGGCGGCATCCTGCAGTACGTCCTGCGCCAGATCTCCGCCAACTAGCGGGACATAAGCCGGGGCCAGCCCCGGTAAGCAGTGCGAAAGGGCCCCGGCCGGTCAGCAGACCGGCCGGGGCTTCTGCATTGCTGCCAGCGCGGAGGCGTTAGAGTTAATAGGCATGTCTACCAGCCGAAGGAGGGGCCGTTGGGAATCTTGGAGACCATCCGGAATCCGCAGGACCTGAGCAAGTTGTCAGCGGCGCAGCTGGATCAGCTGGCCGCCGAGGTCAGGGAATTCCTGATCGGCAACGTCTCCCAGACGGGAGGGCACCTGGGTCCCAACCTCGGCGTCGTCGAACTGACCATGGCGGTGCACCGGATCTTCGATTCGCCCCGCGACAGCATCGTCTTTGATACCGGCCACCAGTCGTACGTGCACAAGCTCCTGACCGGACGGCACGACTTCAGCACCCTCCGACAGCAGGGTGGCCTGTCCGGCTACCCGGACCGTGCCGAGTCCGAGCACGACATCGTGGAAAGCTCACACGCCTCGTCCTCGCTGTCCTGGGCTGACGGCATTTCCCGCGCCCGCCAGCTGACGGGTGACGGCGAGCGGTACGTCGTCGCCGTTGTCGGAGACGGCGCCCTCACCGGCGGCATGGCCTGGGAAGCCATCAACAACATCGCGGCGGACAAGAAGCGCCGCGTCGTGATTGTCGTGAACGACAACGGCCGCTCCTATGCACCAACCGTCGGAGGATTTGCAGACTACCTCGCGTCACTGCGCCCCACCATCGACTCCCTCCGTGCCGCCCCCGCCTACGAGGGCGCCCTGGACTGGTGGAAGAAGAGGCTCCAGAACGGCGGCCCCGCCGGCCAGTTCACCTACAAGAGCCTGCACGCCATGAAGAAGGGCATCAAGGACTGGTGGGCCCCGCAGGGCATGTTCGAGGACCTCGGCATGAAGTACATCGGCCCGGTGGACGGCCACAACCTCCAGGCCATGGAACACGCCCTCTCCACCGCCAAAAACTTCGCCGGACCGGTCATCGTGCACGCCATGACCGAGAAGGGCCACGGGTACGCACCGGCGCGCGCCCACGAAGCGGACCAGTTCCACGCCGTCGGGATCATCGACCCCGAAACGGGCGAGCCCGCAGAAGCCGGCGGCGCGAAATCCTGGACGTCGGTGTTCGCCGACGAAATCGCGGACATCGCCGACGAGCGCAAGGACATCGTCGGCATCACCGGCGCCATGCTCATCCCGGTCGGGCTGCACAAGTTCGCGGCGCGGTACCCGGAACGCGTGTTCGACGTCGGCATCGCAGAACAGCACGCCCTCACCTCCGCGGCGGGCATGGCTTTCGGCGGGCTGCACCCCGTGGTGGCCGTCTACGCCACCTTCCTCAACCGCGCCTTCGACCAGCTCCTCATGGACGTCGCCCTGCACAAGGCCGGCGTGACCGTTGTCCTGGACCGCGCCGGAGTCACCGGCCCTGACGGAGCGAGCCACCACGGGATGTGGGACATGGCCATGGTCCAGATCGTTCCCGGGCTGCACCTGGCCGCGCCCCGCGACGCCACACGGCTGCGCGAGGAACTCCGCGAAGCCGTCGCCATCGGGGACGCCCCCACGGTCATCCGCTATTCCAAGGGAACGGTCGGCGCCGAGGTCGAGGCCATCGAGCGGCTGGCCGACGGCGTGGACGTGCTGTCCCGCCGCCCGGCCGGCTCCACCGAAAACGACGTCCTGATCGTCAGCGTGGGTGCCATGTCCGAGCTGGCCCTGAACGTCGCCAACCGGCTGGGTGCCCAGGGCATCAGCTCCACCGTCGTGGACCCGCGCTGGGTCCTCCCGGTCCGGAAATCGATCATCGCCCTGGCCGCCAGGCACCGCCTTGTCATCTGCATCGAGGACGGTGTCCGGGCCGGGGGAGTCGGGTCCAGGATCCGCCAGGAAATGCGCGCCGCCGGCGTGGACACCGCCCTGAACGAGGTTGGCCTGCCGGTGGAGTTCCTTGACCACGGCACCCGAAGCCAGGTGCTGGAACGGGTCGGCCTCACCGCCCAGCAGATTACCCACGACGTCGTCGCCCAGGTTCTCGGGACCAAGGTCCCGTTCGCGCGTCCGCTGCCCGGCCAGGAACACCCCACCACGGGAAGCCTGCCCAAACTGTGAGGGAGCCCGATTCCCTGCAGCCAGGCGAACTGGTGGTGTCCCGGAACCGTAAATGGGACGGCTCGGCCCACTGGGTGGTGCCCGGCCGGTACCTCGGCGAGGACCGGCACGGCTGGTGGATCTTCCAGCCGGCCAATGAGTTCTGCGCCCGCCCCGGCGCCGCCTTCTACACGGCATCCGACGCCGTGCTCCTGGTTCCCCGGACCGGGGAGTTCGTGGTCACCTTCTATGACGACACCTACCCGGGCGACTTCCGCGTCTACGTCGACCTGGCCACCGGCCACGAGTGGCGCCGGATCAAGCCCGGCGTGACGGAATTCCATGCCATCGACATGGACCTCGACGTGATCCGTTCGGTGACACGCGGCGTGTTCGTCGACGACGAGGACGAGTTTGCGGAGCACCGGCTGCGCATGGAGTACCCTGAGACGCTGGTGCACACCATTCAGGCAGCGTGCGACGCCCTGTTTCTTGCCGTCAAGGGCCAGGATGCCCCCTTCGACGGCACCGACACCACCTGGTTTACGAGAGGACGGGCATGAGCGGAATTATCCGGGTCTACAAGCGCGACGACGAAGGGACCCTGCTGTTCCGGGAAGCCTGGTACGACGAGGACTACAGCCAGTTCGTCATGAACCACGGCGCCGTAGGCCACCAGAGCAAGACCCAGGAGACCGACGTCCCCGACGCCGAGGCCGCCGAACGCCTGATGGACGCCTTCGAGATGGCCTGCACCGAGGACGGTTACGCGGAAATTCCCGACGCGGAGCAGTACTGGGTGGTGGCCCAGTACGCACTCAAGACCAAAGAAGGCACCAGCCGCGACCGCTACCTCGAGGAAAAAGCGAAGGACGCGCTGTCCGGCCACCTGGCCTGGCGCGGCCTGGGCATGGTGGACCGCTCCGAATTCAGCGACGCCAAGCTCAACATCTTCTGCCTCTGCCCGGACGTGAACAAGGCCGTGAACGCGATCAAGGTCTGCATCCGCGGCGAGGACCTGGACTTCACCAAGCTGAGCATCGGAGCTGCCCCGTTCGGCGACCTCTCGGCCCTCAAGCTCAAGCATTCACCCAAGCAGGTGACCGGCTTCACCCTCTAAAAGCGGTTCAAGCACCTCACGCAGGCAAAGCACAAGGGAAGGCAGAACGTCATGACGAAGAAGTCAGCCAAGCCGGGCCGCACGCCGCTTCCGCGGGGCCTGGCCTCGCCCGACCGCAGAATCCTCGCCCATTCCGGTGTGGAGTCCCTCGAGCAGCTGGCGCAGTTCGGCCGGCGCCAGCTGGCGGCGCTGCCCGGCATCTGCCCGCGGACGCTCGCCCAGCTCCAGGATGCGCTGGAGGAGCACGGCCTGGACTTCGCCTCCGCCTGAGCGGAACGGCCGCCCCCTGCGCCGTTATAGGGTGATTCCATGACTGAATACCGCCGTCTTGGAAAATCCGGACTGACCGTCTCCGTCGTGGGCCTCGGCTGCAACAACCTGGGCCGGGCAAACACGGTGACCGAATCGCAGGAGGGGACGGACGCCGTCGTGCATGCCGCCCTCGACGCCGGCGTGACGCTCTTTGACGTCGCTGACACCTACGGCCGGGAACCGGGGCTTAGCGAAACGATGCTGGGCAAAGCCCTGGGCGCCAGGCGCGGCGACGTCGTGGTGGCCACCAAGTTCGGCATGGACATGCGCGGAGCCAACGGCGAGGACTTCGGCGCGCGCGGTTCGCGCCGCTACGTCATCCGCGCCGCCGAAGCCTCCCTGCGCCGGCTCGGCACCGACTACATCGACCTGTACCAGTTCCATACGCCCGACCCCCTGACGCCCATCGAGGAGACCCTCGACGCGCTGAACGACCTCGTCACCAGCGGCAAGGTGCGCTACCTCGGCCACTCGAACCGCGCCGGCTGGCAGATCGCCGAGGCGGAATTCGTGGCCCGCGCCCGCGGCGGTGCCCGGTTTGTCTCCGCGCAGAACCACTACAACCTCCTGGACCGCCGTGCCGAGCAGGAGGTCACCCCGGCTGCAGAGGCCTACGGGCTGGGCGTGCTGCCCTATTTCCCGCTGGCCAACGGCTTGCTGACCGGCAAGTACGCACAGGACCAGGCGCCCGAAGGTTCACGCCTCAGCCACACGCGGACCAATCTGGTGCATGACGCCGACTGGCAGCAGCTGAAGGCGTTCAGTGCGTTCGCCGCCGCCCGCGACCTGACCGAAGTGCAGGTGGCCTTCTCCTGGCTTGCGGCGCAGCCGTCGGTCAGCAGCGTGATTGCCGGCGCCACCCGCCCGGAACAGGTCCGGCAGAACGCCGGGGCGGTGGCCTGGGTGCCGGACCGTGCCGAACTCGACGAACTGGATGCCATCTTCCCGCAGACCCCCAAGGTGGCCCTGTTCTGATGCCGTCCATCCTCATGGATGTTGACACCGGGATCGACGACGCCCTCGCGCTGGTCTACCTGCTGTCCCGGCCGGAGGTCAGGCTGGAAGCCATCACGTGCACGGCGGGCAACGTGGGAGCCCGCCAGGTGGCCCTGAACAACCTCGCCTTGCTGGAGCTCTGCGGCCGGGCCGGCATTGAAGTTGCCGTGGGCGCGGAAGTGCCCCTGGAGATCCCGCTGGTAACCACCGAGGAAACCCACGGCCCGCAGGGGATCGGCTATGCCGAGCTCCCGCCGCCGAACCAGGAAATATCAACGCGGCACGCCGTGGACGTGTGGGTGGAGACGGTCCGGGCACAGCCGGGCCGGATCACAGGGCTCATCACCGGGCCGATGACCAACTTCGCGCTGGCGCTGCGCCGGGAACCGGATCTTCCCAAACTGCTCCAGGGGCTGGTCATCATGGGCGGCTGCTTCAACTACCAGGGCAACACGACGCCGACGGCGGAGTGGAACGTTTCGGTGGACCCGCACGCGGCCGCGGAGGTCTTCGCCGCCTACAGCGGCCTTCCGGAGGAAAGCCTCCCGGTGGTGTGCGCGCTCGAGACCACGGAACGCATCGAACTGCGGCCCGAGCACCTGCAGCGGCTGGCCGCGGCTGCCGGGGCCGAACCGGAACTCGTGCTGCCTGAACAGCCGGAAGGCCAGCGCAGCCAGTCGGGCAATCCGCTCGTGGCGTGCCTCTCGGATGCCATCCGTTTCTACATGGAGTTCCACCGGCTCTACGGCCAGGGCTTCATCGCGCACATGCACGACGCCTTCGCTGCGGCCGCAGCCATCGGACGGACTCCCTACGGCACGCGTCCGGCCACCGTGCACGTCGAAACGGACTCGCCCCGCCTCGTCGGGACCACCGTCGCCGACTTCCGGGGTATCTGGAAAGAGCCGTTCAATGCCAGGATCGTCACCTCGAACCACCCCGCGCAGTGCTTCGACGAACTGATCTCGTCGGTGGGCGCGCTGGCCGCCGCGGTGGGGAAGCAGCTGCTGTAGCCGGGCCGTAGCACGGTGTGCACGCAGGTCGGTAGGATGGTAGCCGCGCCAAGGTGACATAGGCGCCTGCTTCCGCGCACGCGGAACATCACGCCACGGGTGCGGGACCCGCCGTTTTCAGCCTAAGGATCCACCATGTCACAGCCGTCCCTGACCCTTCCTCCCACGGACCGGAAAGCTGTCCGCCGGCGGAGGGTCCTCGAACTGCTCGGTGCCGCGGCCATCGCCGCCACGTTCGTCTTCCTGGTCCTCACCCAGCCTGCCGACATTGCCGGCGGGATCGGCAGCGTTTCCTCGCTCGTTGCGCTGGGGGGCTTCCTCCTCGGTGCCCTGCTGCTGATCGTGGGCGTGCTTCCCACCCTTCCCACGTCCACCGTGGTGCTCATCCCCGTGGCGCTGGTACTGAACATCGTGCTGGGACAGCTCATGGGCACCAGCGGCCTGCCGTTCTACCTCGACTCCATCGGAACCGTGCTCATCGCCGTGCTGGCCGGACCCGCGGCCGGCGCCGCCACCGGCGCCCTGAGCAGCATCGTGTGGTCGTTCTTCAACCCGACGGTCCTGCCCTTCGCGGCCGGCGCCGCACTGATCGGCTTCCTGGCCGGCGTGGCCGCACGGTACGGGCTGTTCCGCCGGTTCTACCTGGCGCCGGTTGCCGGCTTCGTCACCGGCATCATCGCCGGCGTGGTGTCCGCACCGATTGCCGCGTTCGTCTTCGGCGGCACCTCCGGGGTGGGGACCGGTGCAATCGTCAGCGCCTTCCGGGCCATGGGCGACACCCTGCTGGCCGCCATCACCAAGCAGGCCCTGATTTCCGATCCCATGGACAAGGCCATCGTCTTCGCCATCGCCGCCATGCTGGTCTACGCCCTGCCCCGGCGCACCACGTTCCAGTTCCCGTTCGTCCGCCGCTTCCGCGTCCTGGCCGGCAAGGAGCCGGCCGCACGGACTTCCTGACGCCGGAACCGACGGCCAGGTGTCCCCGCGACTAAACCCGCTGACCACGCTGACGGCCGCCGTCGCCGTCCTGGTAATGACGACGGCGGCTGACAGTTGGGCGGTATCCCTCACCGTGGCAGCCGGAGCAGTCCTGCTTTCCGCTGCCGCGGGCACCGTGCGGCGTGTCCTGCTGGCCGCGGCCGCGATCATTGTGCCGTTCTGGCTGTCGCTGCTGGTCATCCACGGCCTCTTCTTCCCGGAGGGGCTCACCGTGCTGGCCAGTTGGGGCCCTGCCCGGGTCACTGCAGAGGGGCTGGCTTTCGCCCTGGCGATGGGGCTCCGCACCGCCGCCTTCGTCCTGGTGCTGATGGTGTTTTCCTTCAGCGTCAGGGTCCCCGAACTGGTTGCCGCCCTGGCTGCCCGCCGCGTCCCGCCTCAGGTGGGGTATGTGCTGGCGTCCACGCTGCTGCTTGCCCCGCTGGTCGCGGCGCGGCTGGAAAAGGTCCGCCAGGCGCAGGAGTCGCGTGGCCTCGTGGTGGGACGGGGTCTTGGCAGCCGGGCTGCGGCCATCCGGCTGCAGATGGTGCCGCTGGTGCTGGGCCTGGTCCACGACGCCGGCATTCGTGCCCAGTCCCTCGACGCCAGGGGGTTCCGGGGCGCCGGTCCCCGGACCAGCTACATGGAGGTTCCCGATTCAGCCGCCCAGGCGGCCTTCCGCATGGTGGCTGTCCTGCTGGCAGTGGCAGCCGTCGCGTGGCGCGTCGCTGATGCACTTTCCGCCGGGTCACTGTCTGCGTTGACCCTTTCAGGGGGTGGCCCGGGATGATCGCGGACAGGGCTGCCGCAACCACGCTGTTGGCCTCCATCGGCTCGTTTTCTTACCACGGCGACGCCGGGCCCGCGCTGACCGGGGTGGAGGTGGCGGCCGCGCCCGGCAAGCTGACGGCGGTGCTGGGCGGATCCGGCAGTGGCAAGTCCACGCTGGGGCGACTCCTTGGTGCCTGGCTGCTCGGCGGGCGGGACGGAACGCTGGCCGGTAGCCTCCAGCTGAAGGTGGCAGGGGATCCCGCCAGCAGCCATCCGCTGCTCTTTTCCGGAACGCCGGATGATCCGCGGATCGATCCCGGGGCCTGGGCGCGGCACGTCGGCTACGTGCCGCAGGACGCAGCGTCCATGCTGTCGGCGGTTCGCGGAACCGTGGCGGAGGAGCTCGCCTTCAGCCTGGAAAACCGCGGCGTCCCCCGCCCCGACATGGTGCGCACCGTCGCCGACATTGCCCGCCGGACCGGACTCGACGGGCTCCTGCAGCGGGATCCCGCGACCCTGTCCGGCGGCGAGCTCCGCCGTTTGGCCGTGGGCTGCGCCGTGGTGGACGGGCCCGGCGTCTTGGTCCTCGACGAGCCGCTGGAGTCCCTGGACCAGGCCGGGGTCCGGACCGTCGTGGAGCTGATCCATGCCGAGCTGGCCCGGGGCACAGCCGTAGTGGTGCTGAGCCAGCACGCCGATGCGCTGACCCGCATTGCGGAGCGCTGGCTGGTGCTGAAGGACGGGGAGGCGACGGCGGCTGGACTGCCGGGCAGGATCCTGCAGGGCGGGGCGCTGGCTGAGTCCGGCGTCGTCATCCGGGCCGCCGAACCGGGACTGGGGCCCGAGCCGCCCTCGGTGTTGACGCTTCCCGTTGCGGAGGCTGCCGGCGGAACCGCTGCCGGCGGAACCACTGCGGTTGGCACCGCTCCCGTTGGAACTATTGCAGCCCTGGAGCTGGCGGATGTGGCCTTCGGTTTCGGGGCAGGCCGGCCGGCTTCGGAGGACGGGCTGCTCCTGCACGATGTTGACCTGCAGGTGATGCCGGGGGAAATTGTCGCCGTGACCGGACCCAACGGTGCCGGAAAGTCCACGCTGCTCCGGCTCCTCAACGGTTTGTACCGGCCGCTTCGCGGGGACGTCCGCGTGTCCGGCGAGTCCATTGCCGGCGTTCCCACGGGGCTGGTGGCCCGCCGGTTGGGGCTCCTGTTCCAGCACCCCCATGACCAGCTGTTCGAGCGGACCGCATTACGGGAGGTGCTGTTCGGACTGGACCAGCTTTTCGGCACCGGGGCGCAGGAACGGGCAACCGCAGCCCTGGCCGCCGTCGGCCTTGGAGACAGCGGAAGCGCCCATCCCCATGAGCTGCCGGCATCCGGCCAGCGGTTGTTGGCCCTCGCCACCGTCCTTGCACGCGAACCGGCGGTGCTGGCGCTCGATGAACCAACAGTGGCCCTGGACGCCCACGGCCTGGAGCTGCTCACCGCCACTGTGTCAGCGGCAGCCGGCCGCGGCGCCGCCGTCGTGATGGTCACGCACGACCTCGGGTTCGCCAAGGCTCACGCGCACCGGCTGCTCAGGCTCGACGGCGGCCGGCTCCGGCCGCACTGACCGCCGCTTCACCAGCCGCTTTGGCTGCCCTGCAGCCGCATAGCTCGGGGTCGAGCGCGAACGGACACTTGGGGCCCCTCCGAGCGGGGCCTCAACTGTCCGTTCTCGCTGTGTCAGGAGTGGGAGGGTCAGGAACGGGATGCCACACCCGGCGGCAGAAACCGCCTGCCGTTGACGCGCTCCGAGGCTCCCACCCTGTCGAGGTAGGGGGTGATCCCGCCCAGGAACATGGGCCAGCCGGCGCCAAGGACCATGCACAGGTCGACGTCCTGGGGGGCTGCCACCACGCCCTCCCCGAGCATCAGCCCGATCTCTTCAGCCAGGGCGTCCTGGGTCCGGCGCAGTACTTCGTCTGCGGTGGACGGTGTGCTGCCAAAGGACAGCAGGGCCGTGGTGGCCGCAGGGATCTCCTGCGTGCCGTCCGCTGCCGTGGACCACAGGGACCGGATGTTGTTGTCGACCAGTTTCTGCAGGTTCTGCGAGACCGGGAAACGGTCCCCGAAGGCCGCATGCAGGGACTCCTGGACGTGCTGGGCCACCGGCAGTCCCACCATGGCGAGGAGGGTGAACGGCGTCATGGGAAGACCCATGGGGCGCAGCGCGGTATCAGCAACGTCGGCCGGCGTGCCTTCGTCGAAGGCGGCCGTGACTTCACCCAAGAGCCGCAGCAGGATCCGGTTGACCACGAACGCCGGGGCGTCCTTGACCAGGACTGCTGTCTTTTTCAGGCCCCTGGCGAGTTCGAAAGCAGTAGCAAGAACGGCGTCGTTGGTCTTCGGTGCCCGGACGATCTCCAGCAGCGGCATGACGGCCACCGGATTGAAGAAATGGAAGCCCACCAGGCGCTCCGGGTGCCGCAGGTCCGCCGCCATGGCTGTCACGGACAGCGAGGAGGTGTTGGTGGCGAGGATGCAGTCAGGCCGGACGATGGCCTCAAGCCCGGCGAACACCTGCTTCTTGACGTTGAGTTCCTCGAACACCGCCTCGATGACGAAGTCGGCGTCTGCGAACGGCTCCTTGGAAACAGACCCTGTCACGAGCGCCTTGGCCCGGGTGCCGGCGTCCGTGCTGACGCGCCCCTTGGCCAGCAGCTTGTCCACCTCGGCGTGGACGTAGCCGACTCCCTTGTCCACCCGGTCCTGGTCGATGTCGGTGAGGACGACTGGCACCCCGAGCTGGCGCGCGAACAGCAGGGCGAGCTGGCTGGCCATCAGGCCGGCCCCCACCACGCCGATTTTTGTGACGGGCCTGGCGAGCTCGCGGCCTGGGGCACCGGCGGGCCGCCTGGCCCGCTTCTGGACGAGATCGAGGAAGGCGTAAACGGTGGCACGGAACTCAGCGGTCTGCATGAGGCCGGCCAGCGTTTCGCATTCGAGCACGGCCGACTCGGCCTGGGCCAGGGTGCGGTTCGCCGCCATGATGTTCAGCACCTCGGCCGGCGCCGGGGAGGCGTTGGACGTTTTGGCTTCGACGAAGGCGCGGCCGGCGGCCACGGCATCCGCCCAGCGGACGGCAACCGCGGGGTCGGCGGGATCGACGGCGGCAGGCCGTTCCGGTGCCGCGCCGCCAGCGACAATGCGCGCAGCCCAGGCGATCGACTGCGCCAGGAAATTTTCCGGTTCGAACAGCGCATCCGCGATGCCGAGCTCGAAAGCTTCGGCGCCGGACAGTGTGCGGTTGTTGTTCAGCGCGTTCCCGATCATCACCTTCACCGCATTCTCCGGCCCGATCAAACGCGGGAGAAGGTACACACCGCCCCATCCGGGCACCAGCCCCAGGAAGGCCTCGGGAAGCGCCAGTGCCCCGGCGCCGGTGGACACCGTGCGGTAGGTGGACTGCAGGGCGATTTCGAGGCCGCCGCCAAGTGCCACGCCGTTGATAAAGGCGAAGCTGGGAACGCCGAGGCTGGCCAGCGTGGAGTAGACCTCGTGGCCCAGTTGGGCCATCCACAGGCCGTGTTCCCGCTCCTGCAGCTTTGTGACTGCGGAGAGGTCGGCGCCGGCTACGAAGAAGTTCGGCTTGCCCGTCACACCCACGGCCGCGACCGCGCCCGCGGCAGCCCGCTCGCGCAGCCCTTCGAGGACGGTGCCCAGTTCTACGAGGGTATTGGGGCCAAGTGTGGTGGGTTTGGCGGGGCCCAGACCGTTGTCCAGGGTGATCAGGGCGAGAACGCCGGGGCTGGCATCGCCGTCCTCGGCCGGGAGTTCGATGTCCTGTACTGACGAATGTGTGACAGCCTCATCCGGGAAGAGATCGGCTAGCTTGCGGAAATCTGCGGCGCTCATTCTGTGGCTCCTCAGTGAGACGGGCGGACCGGTCCGAGGCGGGACAGCCGGGGCCGGGCATCAGTCAACCCAACGTTACTCGTGAGTAACATTGGCTGCAAACGGTGCAATCCGTGCACGGGCCCCCGAAGCCCAGGCTCTCCTAGGCGGAGGATTCCTTGGGCTCCCTGGCCTCCTTGGGCGGCAGCGGCTGGGGGTTGAGGAACGCGGCGGTGATCAGCGGAGCCACCAGTTCCACCTGCCACGGCCGGGCACCCAGTTCGCGCAGTTCCCCGGCGATGGCGGCTTCGCTGACGTCCGCCGGCGGCCGCCACGCGACACGGCGAAGGTAGTCCGGGGTCAGCAGGTTTTCAAGTGGAAGCTTGAGCCCGTCCGCTGTCTCCTGCAGCAGTGGCCTGGCGGTCTGCAGCCGCTCGGCCGCGGCGAGGTCGCGGTCGGCCCAGACCCGCGGGGGCGGCGGGGCATTGGTGGGCAGGTGCAGCGGCGGAAGGTCTTCGAGTGCCCGGGCCGCGGCGATGCAGCGCAGCCAGCGCGGGGCCTCCCGCTGGGCGGCCCTGCCGTGGAACCCTTTGGTGCCGAGCAGTTGCGGGACGGTTGCCGGCATCGCCTTGGCGGCGGCGACGAGGGCGGAGTCGGGAATGAGCCGGCCGGGGGCGACATCGCGCTTCTGGGCCAGCGCATCGCGTTCCAGCCACAGCTCCCGCACTGCGGCCAGCTGGCGGCGGTCCCGGATCTGATGGAGTCCGGACGTCTTGCGCCAGGGGTCCACCCTCGGCGCAGCGAGCCCGGCGGACAGGATCGCGGCGAACTCCTGCTCGGCGTATTCGAGTTTTCCGTCCTCTTCGAGCAGTTCGATGAGTTCCTCGCGCAGTTCCGTCAGGACTTCGACGTCGAGCGCTGCGTACCGGAGCCAGGGTTCCGGCAGGGGGCGGGTGGACCAGTCGGCTGCCGAGTGCTCCTTGGCGAGACCGAAACCGAGCAGCTGCTCGATCACGGCCGCGAGGCCAACACGGGGAAGGCCTGCGAGCCGGGCTGCAAGTTCGGTGTCGAAAAGCCTGTCCGGCCACATGCCCAGTTCCGACAGGCAGGGGAGGTCCTGGCTGGCCGCGTGCAGGATCCATTCGACGCCGCGCAGGGCATCATTGATGATCCGCAGGTCCTCGAACGGCTCGGGGTCGATCAGCCAGGTACCGGAACCTTCCCGGCGGATCTGCACCAGAAACGCGCGCTGCCCGTAGCGGAAGCCCGAGGCGCGTTCCGCGTCGACACCGGCCGGGCCCGTGCCCGCGGCGATCGCCGCGGCACAGCGTTCCAGCCCTGCCTGGGTTTCGATGACCAGAGGCACCCCGTCGCGGGGGGAATCGAGATCGATGACAACGGGGACCCGGCTGTCAAAGCCTTCCACCGTTATATGGGGTGTGTTTTCAGCAGCCGGAGCGCCGGCCGTGGTGTTATCCGGATTTTGAGGGGTCATGATGACCCTAGTTTACCGGCAGCAGGCCCGGCGGCGGTCCGGGGCTGCACGCGCCGCCGTCGGAACCGCCCGGCGGCGCGCTGCCCACTCCACGGTGAATAGGCGAAACAGTGCCCGGTCGAACACAGCTCAGGCGAAGAGGCCTTCGCCGATGAAGCCGCCCTGCCTGGTTCCAGGCGGCACGGCGAAGAGGCCGGAACCCGTGTGCTTGAGGTATTCCAGGGCGAGCACGTCTTCCTTGGCCATGGTCATCTGCATCGG
Source organism: Arthrobacter sp. NPDC056493 (assembly GCF_042795115.1). Lineage (NCBI taxonomy): Bacteria > Bacillati > Actinomycetota > Actinomycetes > Micrococcales > Micrococcaceae > Arthrobacter > Arthrobacter sp. NPDC056493. The sequence continues at coordinate 65,377 of NZ_JBHTSL010000004.1, forward strand.
CACGTAGTGCGTCCGCGGGTCCTTGACGAAGGCGATGAAGAACAGCCCGGCGTCGAGGTGGCCCAGCCCGTCCGAGCCGTCGGTGTAGTTGTACCCGCGGCGGAGCATCCGCACACCGTCGTTCTGGTCCGCGTGGGCCAGCCGGACGTGGGAGTCCATGGCAATGAGGGGTTCGCCGTCGTTGCCCTTGATGGCGAAGTTCGGGGCGGTGAACTCCTTGCCGCCGGACAGCGGTGCGCCTTCTCCCTTGGTCCGGCCGATCAGGCCCTCCTGTTCGCGAAGCGAGGTGCGGTCCCAGATCTCGATGTGCATGCGGATGCGCCGGGCCACCAGATAGCTTCCGCCGGCCATCCAGGCTTCGCCGGCACGGGATCCGCCGCCGGCCCACACATGCTCGTCGAGCAGGGCGGTGTCCTCGGCCTTGAGGTTGTTGGTCCCGTCTTTGAAGCCGAAAAGGTTGCGCGGGGTCTGCTGCGCGCGCGACGTCGACGACGTCCTGCCGAACCCCAGCTGGGACCAGCGGACGCGGGCCTTGCCGAAGCCGATCCGGGCCAGGTTGCGGATGGCGTGCACGGCCACCTGGGGATCGTCGGCGCACGCCTGTACCACGATGTCGCCGCCCGTGCGGGCCGGCTCCAGGGCGTCGCCGGGGAAGTGCGGCAGATCGATCAGTGCATCGGGCCGCTTTCCGTCGAGGCCAAAGCGGGCCTTGCCGTCCTTTTCAAATAGGGAGGCGCCGAAGCCAATCGTGAGCGTGAGCCTACCGGCGTCCAGATCCAGCGCCTCGCCGGTGTCCTCCGGCGGGGCGTCGTACGGGCCGTCGACGGCGCCGGTGGTACCGGTGGTCCGGCCTGCGGTCATGGCGTCCGCGGCGGCCGTCCAGTCCTTGAGGAGTTCGATCAGTGCCGCACGGTCTTCTGTGGTGACGTCGAAGGCCGCCATGTGGAGGCGGTCCTGCGCGGCGGTGGTGATGCCGGCCTGCCGGTCGCCGAAGAAGGGGACAACCGAACCGTTGGCAACTGGGGGCGCTGCGGCAGCCGCAATGGCATCGTGGCCGAGCAGGCCGGCGGCGATGCCCGCCACCGCCCCTGCGCCGCCCACGCCCGCCAGCCCCAGAAGGCCACGGCGGGACAGACGGCGGTTATCGCTGTCGGGCGTCTCCGGAGACGCGGCCGAGGCCTCGGAGTGCGTGCCGGCCGGGGGCTGCTGGCCGCCGCCGAAGGGGCAGCCGCTCACAGCACCACTGCCGCGGTGAGCTTGGACAGCGGCTCGCCGAGGGCGTCGACCAGCGCGCTGAGCTGCTGGACCTCGTCCTTGCCCAGCTCGTTGTAGTAGGCAAAGCCGTCGCCCTTGGCGTGCTTCTTCAGCTCAGCCTGCAGGGCCCCGAACTTGGCGTCGAGGTCCGAGGCCAGGGCGGCGTCCTTTTGCTGCAGGGCGGGCTTGAGGTTTTCGAACGCGATCCGGGCGCCGTCCACGTTGGCCTGGAAGTCCCAGAGATCCGTGTGCGACCAGATTTCCTCCTCGCCGGTGACCTTGCCGCGCGCCACCTCGTCCAGGAGCTCCTTGGCGCCGTTGCCCAGCTTGTCCGCGCTGAGTTCGACGGTGCGGGTGCGGGTGCTGAGTTCCTCAGTGTCGGCCACCAGCTGCTTGGCGATTGCCGAGCGCTCAGCCGCTGTCAGTGCCTCATAGCCGGCCGGCGGGAACAGGTCCTTCTCGGCCCGGTGCCAGCCGGTCCACTTCTGTCCTGGTTCCAGGTCTGCCTCGCGGGCGTCGAGCTTGGGGTCGAGGTCCCCGAAGGATTCGGCCACGGGTTCGATCCGTTCCCAGTGCATGCGGGTGGCCGCGTAAAGGCTCCTGGCCTTGGCTGCGTCGCCCGCAGCATAGGCCGCGGCGAACTCCCTGGTTCCGGCCACCAGCTGCTCGGTCTGGTCCTTGACGTAGGCGGTGTACTGGGTGACCCCGGTGTCCACGAGCTTCCGGTGGCCGGCGTCAACGGTGGCCGGCTGGCCCGAGTCCTTGACGGTGAAGTCGGCGCGGATGCCATCGCCCTTCATCCCCGGCTTGCAGGCGGTGGTGTACATGCCGGCCGGAGCGGTGAGCACCAGGTTGCGGGTGATTCCCGGGCCGATGTTCTCCACCTCGGCCACGATCCGCAGGCCGTCTTCGGCGAGCACGTAGAACTCGGTGACTTCGGCGCCGTCGTTCTTCACGGCAAAGGTCAGGTTCCCGCTCGGGGCTTCAGTGGCAGAGACCTTGCACCCGGAATCGGTGCTGGTCACCTGGATGGGCCCGCCGGTGGTGCCGGATGCGTTGGCGCTGGCGTTCTCGGTGCAGGATGCGAGGGCCAGCGGGAGGACTGCGGTGGCTGCCACGACGGCGAGGCGGGCACCGGCAGCCCGGCGGATTTTGGGCGAGGTCAAGCCTGGCATGTGGATTCCTTGGGGGTGTTGGGGATGCGGCGGGGTTCGTTGGGGGGTGCAGGAGCTGCCGGTCAGGACGCGACGGCGGCAGCTGCGGCAGGGGCTTCCGCGGAACGGTGCGGCGTGCGGACGTTGGCGCGGAGGTAGAAGAACAGAACGGGGACGGCGTACAGGACCCAGGCGGCTGCCTCCAGCCACGTGGTGGCCGGGGAGAAGTTCAGGGTCCCCTTCAGCAGGGTGCCGTACCAGGACGACGGCGGGACGGCGGCTGAGACGTCGAAGGCGAGGCTGTGCAGCCCGGGCAGGATGCCGGCCTCCTGCAGGTCGTGGACGCCGTAGGCGAGGACGCCGCCGGCGATGACCACCAGGGCCACGCCGGTCCAGGTGAAGAACCGGGACAGGTTCACCTTCAGGACCCCGCGGTGCAGCAGGTAGCCGAGCCCGGCGGCCACCGCGAGGCCCAGGAGGGCGCCGAACAGCGGGGTTCCGGATTCGCCGCTGGCCTGGGCTGCCGCCCACAGGAAGAGCGCCGTCTCCAGGCCCTCCCGGCCGACGGCGAGGGCCGCGACAAGCACCAGGCCCCAGGCTGCGCCGTCGGCCGCGCCGTCAACGCGGGAGCGCAGTTCGCTGCCGAGCGTGCGGGCGGTGCGCGCCATCCAGAAGACCATCCAGGTGACCAGCCCGACGGCGACGATGGACAGTCCGCCGCCGATTGCTTCCTGGGCTTCGAAGGTGAGGCCACGCGGGCCGAAGGTCAGCAGGGCGCCGAAACCCACGGACACGGCAACAGCGATTCCCACGCCCGCCCACAACCGGGGGAGCAGTGCACGGCGGCCGCTCTTGGTCAGGTAGGCCATCAGCAGGACGACGATGAGCGTCGCCTCGAGGCCCTCCCGGAGGCCGATGAGGAAGTTGGCTGTCATGTAAAGCACCTTCTGCCGGAGGAGCCCGGCTTAGGCTCACCTAAGCACGGGACTTTACACGGCAAAGGCGATTAGGCAAAAGAATCGTGCCGTAATTGCCGGAGACATTACTCCACCGGTTAGTTCCGCCGGGATCGGAGGTTCTGTGTGATGGCCCGGGACGCGGCGATGAGCAACTGGCCTATTGAATCGGTGCGCGTGATGATGCGTGAGGTTGGTGCGGACACGTTGAGCACGCCGGCGATGTGTCCCAGGCGGTCCCGTACGGGGGCCGCGACGGATGTGAGTCCAATTTCTACTTCTTCGGATGCCACTGCATATCCCCGGGCCCGTTCGAGTTCGATTCTGTGCAGAAGCGAGGCCAGGTCCTTTGGTGCCCCCGGCGCCGATGTGGGGGTGTTCAGGTCGTTGGCCGTGAGCGTTTCCACCAGTTCGTCGTCGAAGTCAAACATCAGCGCACGCCCCGACGCCGTGCAGTGCATGGGGGAGCGGCGGCCGACCCAGCCGCCCGCCTGGAGGGACTGCTGGGATTCCTCCCGGAGCACGGTCAGGGACCGGTTGCCTTCCTGTACCGACAGCAGGGCAACTTCCCCGGTTTTTGCCACGAGGGCCTGCAGGGCCGGCCGGGTCGCCTGCACCAGGGGGTAGTTGCCTGCACCGGTGGACAGTATTCGGAGGTTCCATCCCAGCCTGTAGGTCCGGCGGTCGGGATCCTGTTCGACGAGTCCGCTCCGTGCCAGCGCCTTGAGCATCCGCGAGGCCTGGCTGCGCTCGCGTCCCACGGCCCTGGCGAGTTCACCGACGGAATGCTCGCCTCCCGCCTGCCCGGGATTTTCGAAAGCCAGCAGCAGGGCGGCAACCCGCTCGGCGGTGCTTTCACTCACGGCGTCCTCCTCGTCCGCAGTTGCTGTCACAGCAACGCATGTTTAGAAAGAGTCTGCACTAACTTGGCGGATAGGTAAAAAACTGTTGTTGCAGCAGCAACAGCTTTAGGAGCCGGCCGCCAGGGGCCGTACCTTTCAATCCACTGTGGTACACATCACTTGAGAGGTATTGAAATGACAGTCCTTCAGACAGAGGCGTCCAGCGAACAGGTCCTTTACGGCAGGCAGTCCAGCCTTGCTGTGGAGAACTTCGGTACAACCGGCCGGCGGGTGGCAGACGTGCCTGCTTTCGTGCGGAACTACGCACTGGTCAAGGCCGCCGCTGCCCGGTCCAACGCCACGCTCGGCGTCCTCGCACCCGAGGCGGCAGGGGCCATCGAGGCCGCGTGCGCTGAGATCACCTCGGGGCTGCACGGCAGCCAGTTCCCCACGGCGCTCGTCCTGGGCGGCGGAGGGACGACGACGAACATGAACTTTAACGAGGTCATCGCCGCCCGGGCGTCACAGATTTCAGGCTTCGCCGTGCACCCCAACGATCACGTCAACGCCTCCCAGTCGACCAACGACACGTATCCGACCGCCATGGCGCTGACCATCCGGGAGCTCTCCGAACGCCCCCTCCAGGCCCTCACGGCACTGGCCCTGGCGCTGGAGGACAAGGCCGCTGAGTATGACACTGCACAACGGCTCGGGCGCACCTGCCTGCAGGACGCCGTGGTCCTCACGGTGGGTCAAACACACCGGTCACACGCCACGGCAATCCGGCGCGTGGCCGAGGGGCTGCGGGCTGCGACGGCGGAGCTGGACTCGATTCCCATCGGAGCAACTGTCCTTGGAACGGGCATCGGAGCCCCGGACGGCTACCGGGAACTTTGCGTGCAGGACCTGAGTGACGCCACGGGCCGGCAACTGGCGGGGTCGGAAGACCTCGTTGACGCGCTCTCGCACCTGGATCCGTACGCGGCGATTGCTTCGGCAGGTGCCCGTGCCGCAATCACCATGGCCAAGATCGCGGCCGACCTGCGGTTCCTGTCCTCCGGCCCCGTCGGCGGTATCGGCGAAGTGACGCTGCCGGCGACCCAGGCAGGGTCCTCGATCATGCCCGGCAAGATCAACCCCGTCATTCCGGAATTCGTGATGCAGCTCAGCTACCGGGTCCGGGGCGCAGCCCACGCCGTCGAATGCGCGGTGGCGGCCGGGGAGCTGGAGCTGAACATCATGGAGCCCGTGATTGTTGATTCGCTGCTCAACATCTTCGATGACGTTGCCGCCGCTGCCGGGACGTTCAGACGCAAATGCATCACGGGCCTGGCCTGGGACGGGCGTCGCCTCAACGAAAACCTCGCCGCCGGCTTCGACCAGTGGGTCACCATGGCAGCCGAACAGGGCTATGACGCAACGACCCTGGCAGTGGCCACGGCGCGCACCGCCGGAAAGACCAGCACCGCCGGAACGGAGGAAGCCCGATGAGCGCGCCCAAGCAGACTGCCTACGAAGATGCCCCGCTCACCAGGTTCCACATCCGGGTCGCCGTGGCAGGAACCGGGGGCCAGTTCAGTGACGGGTTCGTCCTCGGAATCGTCGGAATCGTCCTCGCCTCGGCCACCGCCGCACTGAACCTGACCCCGCTGTGGATCGGGCTGCTGGGCGCGGCAACCCTGGCGGGACTTTTCATCGGAGCTATCGTCACCGGACCGATCGCGGACCGGATCGGTCGACGCAGGATTTTCGGCTGGGACATGCTGGTATTCGGCGCCCTGTCCGCGCTGCAGTTCTTCGTCCAGGAGCCCTGGCAGCTGTTGGTCCTTCGGCTTCTCCTGGGTGTCGCCCTGGGGGCGGACTATGTGGTCAGCAAGTCACTGGTCACCGAACACTCACCCAGGCACTTCCGGGGCCGGCTGATGAGTTTCCTCGCCATCGCCTGGGCGCTGGGATACGTCATCGCCTACCTTGCCGGCTTCCTGCTTTCCGGGCTCGGACCGGACGCCTGGCGCTGGATGCTCCTGGTCAGCGCAGCCCCTGCCCTGATCGTGTTCGGGTTCCGCCTCGGCGTTCCGGAATCGCCGCTGTGGCTGACCCAGCACGGCCGTCTGCAGGAGGCCGCCGACGTCGTCCGCCGCCATGCCGGCCCGAACGTGGCCCCGCCACCGGCGGGTTCCGCCAAGCCGGCCCGCGGACTGGCTGTGCTGTTCTCGGCGAAGTACCGCAGGAGGACAATGGTCGGCGCCGTGTTCTACGTCTGCCAGGTCATTCCCTACTTCGCCCTGGGAACGTTCGCCCCGCAGGTCATGGAAGCCCTTGGCGTGTCCGGCAAACTTGCCGCAGGGGCAGCCTACAACGTGTTCCTGCTCGTGGGCGCCATCGTGGGCATGCTGATCATCGACCGGATCTCCCGCCGTGCCTTCCTCATCGGTAGCTTTATCCTCGGTGCAGCGCTGCTGCTCGCCCTGGTCCTCTTCGCTTCGGTGAGCCCGGTCCTGGCCGTCATCCTGTTCGCGTCCTTCGCGCTGGTGCTGTCCGCTGCCGCGAACCTCGAGTTCGCCTACCCGCCTGAACTGTTCCCGACCGAGCTGCGCGCTTCCGGCGTCGGCGTCGCGACGGCATCCAGCCGTCTCGGATCAGCGGGAAGCACCTTCCTGCTGCCCCTGGTGGTGGCCGGAGCCGGCATCAGCACCGCCCTGTCTGCCTGCGTGGTGGTCCTCCTGATCGGCGCCGTCGTCTGCTGGCGGTGGGCCCCGGAAACACGAACCGAGTCGCTCGCGGCCGTCGACGAGGAAATCGACACGCCCCACCACACCGAGCGGCCAGGCGCCATAGCCCTTCAGGACAACCGGACCTAGCTGCGGCGCCGGCGGGGGAGCGCGGAGACGCCGTCGGGCAGCGGCGGGAGGCCGGCGAAGGTGCACACCATGTCAGACCACGCCTCCAGGTGCGCCTGGACGTCGGCGCCGGCCGGAGTCCACGAGGCACGGAGTTCAATGTCGATCGAGGCGGGCCGGTCCGCCAGCGTTCCGAAGCTTTCGGACAGCACTCGGGTGGCTGTGCCGCCGGCCGCGCGGTAGGGGGCGTTGTGGGTTTCGAGTGCTTCCACAAGCCACGTCCAGGCCACCGAGCCGAGCATTTCATCGTTGCCCATCTCGGCGTCGAGCTGCGCCCGGATGTAGGTGACGATCCGGAACTCGCCGTCCCACACGGCGGAGCCGTCCGGATCGTGCAGCAGGATGAAGCGGCCGGTGGCGAGCTCCTCGCCGTCGTCGTCGGTGTCTGCCGCGGTTGCCCCGGCGGCAGCCGATCGGGCCAGCGCCATGGCCGCCGGCCCGTGGACCGGTGTACGGTCCCTGTCGCCGCCACCCTTGCCGCCGCTGGGAACCATGACCTCGGCGCCGAGGGCGACGGCGAAAGGCGCCAGCCGGGCGGGCGCCGGGATCTCGTCGAGGCGCAGTTCGCTGCGGCAGCGTGCTTTGCGGAGCGTTCCCAGCGCATACAGGAAATTCGCCGGAACCTGGGCAAGTGCGTTCACAATGGCAGGCTACGCATTGGAAACCGCCGGTTCCGGCAGGCTCGCCGCCTGCTCATGCAATCCCGCGCATGTTACTCTCCTGCCGCCTGGGCGGATCCGTGCCGGGCGAGTTCAGCTTTGATGGCTGCCACGAAGGCGTCGACGTCCTCCTCGCTGGTGTCGAAGGAACACATCCAGCGGACCTCGCGGGTGGCCTCGTTCCAGTCGTAGAAGCGGAAGGACTCCCGGAGCCTGTCCGCCACCCCCTCGGGCAACACCGCAAAGACGCCGTTGGATTCTGTCTTCTGCGTGGGTTCGACGCCGTCAATGTCGTCCACGGCGGCGCGCAGCCTCGCGGCCATGGCGTTGGCGTGGCCGGCCGAACGGAGCCACAGGTCGCCCTCGAGCAGGGCGATGAACTGTGCGGACATGAACCGCATCTTGGAGGCCAGCTGCATGTTCATCTTGCGCAGGAACAGCAGCCCCTGGGCGGCGTCGGGGTTCAGCGCCACCACCACCTCACCGAACAGCAGGCCGTTCTTGGTGCCGCCGAAGGAGAGGATGTCCACGCCGGCGTCGCGCGTGAAAGCCCGGAGGGGAACGCCCAGATGGGCCGCTGCGTTGGCCAGCCGCGCCCCGTCCATATGCAGCTTCATGCCCTTGGCGTGGACGTGCTCGGCGATTGCCCGAACTTCATCAGCCGTGTAGCAGGTGCCCAGTTCGGTGGTCTGGGTGATGGAGACGGCCAGCGGCTGGGCGCGGTGCTCATCACCCCAGCCCCACGCCTCGCGGTCGATGAGCTCGGGCGTGAGTTTGCCGTCCGGGGTGTGCACCTGCAGCAGCTTCATGCCGCCCACGCGCTCCGGGGCGCCGTTCTCATCCATGTTGATGTGCGCCGTCGAGGCGCAGACCACCGCACCCCAGCGCGGCAGGAGCGACTGCAGGGACAACACGTTGGCGCCCGTGCCGTTGAAGACCGGGAAGCACTCGATGCCCGGCCCGAAGTGCTCCTCCATCAGCTCCTGCAGGCGGGCCGTGTAGGCGTCTTCGCCGTAGGAAACCTGGTGCCCCTCATTGGCGGCGGCCAGCGCGGCCAGCACTTCGGGATGCACCCCCGAGTAGTTGTCCGAGGCAAAGCCGCGGACCGAGGCGTCGTGGAGCCTGGACATGGTGCCGCCGGTGGTTTGAACGGTTGTGGTCATTTCGTTGGTCACGCTTTCAGTCTAGGTAGTTGCGGCGCTCTGTGTGCTTGCTGAGCCGGCGGGCACCGGGGCCAGCAGCAGCCGCTGCCCGTTCAGCTCCGCGGCCGGCTGGCTGAAGAGCCCGACGGCGGCCGCCGCCAGCTGCTCGACGTCCGTGTAGCCGGGGAACGTCCGTTCCGGCTGCTCGCTGCGCATGCCTGCGTCCACCAGCGCCTTCACCACCAGGACGACGGCGGCGCTGTGCTGGGCGCCGCCGGCCGGGCTGTCCGGGGCGTCACTGTCCCGGCGGAACCCCTCAGCCACCGCCATGGTCCATGCTTCCGCGGCGGCCTTGGCCGCGACGTAGCTGGCGACGCCCGCGGCGGGACTCTCCACCGCCGTCGACGACACCATGGCAAACCGTCCACAGGGCGAGGCGGCGAGGTCGTCGTAAAAGACGCGCGTGACGTTCCGGAGTGTGGTGACGGCGCTGCGCTCCAGGAAGTCCCAGTCCTCATCGGTCTGGTCCGTGATGCCCTGCGCCCCGCGCCAGCCGCCCACGAGGTGGATGACTCCGTCGACTTTTCCGGCGGTGCGCGCGAGCTCTTGCTGCAGTTCTCGCACGGCGGCGAGGTCGCCGAGATCGCATACGAGGGGTGTGGCTCCGCCCGCTGTTTCCGCGGCGGCCTCGATGCGTGCCTTGTCCGAGCCCACAGTGAAGACGGCAAAGCCAGCGTGCAGCAGGGCACGGGCGGCGGCGACTCCCGAAGGTCCGCTGCCGCCCGTGACCAGCACGCGCAGTGGCCTCCCGTCGGTCAGGCCGGCGCCGGTCATGCTGCCGTTCGTCATGCTGCCGTCGCTGCCGTCGCCGCCGGGCCGCCCGGCGGCAAGGCAGAATCCGAGGAACCGGTAATGCCGGCGGTGGATTCGATGACGGGGCGCATCTTCTTTTCTAGGGCTTCGTAGAACATGGACAGCGGGAACTCGTCGTCCATGACCTGGTCCGTGAGGCCCCGCGGCGGCCCGTCGAGGGGAAGGGCGCCCGGCCCCTTGGCCCAGACAGAAGCCGGGTTCGGCGTGACGGTGCCCGAGATCAGCCCATAGGCCGCCAGCCAGTGGGCGGTCTTGGGCCTGTCGATGGAGCGCCAGTAGAGCTCCTCGATCCGGGCTCCCAGCTCCACCACGACGCCGGCGACGTGTTCCCAGTCGATGGTCAGCCGGCTGTCGGTCCAGTGGAGGACGCGGTGCTGGTGCAGCCACGCGAAGAGCAGCTGGCCGCCGAGCCCGTCGTAGTTGCGCACCCGGCTGCCGGTGATGGCGAACCGGAAGATGCGGTCGAAGATGACTGCGTACTGCACCAGCTTGGCGTGCCGGCGGGCCTCCGGATCCGCTGCTTCGTCCTTTTCGATCTTCACCGATTCCCGGAAGGCCGTCAGGTCGCAGCGCAGCTCCTCGAGGGAGTACAGGAAGAACGGCATCCGCTGTTTGATCATGAACGGATCGAACGGCAGGTCCCCGCGCATGTGCGTGCGGTCGTGGATCAGGTCCCACATCACGAAGGTCTTTTCGGTGAGTTCCTGGTCCTCGAGGAGTTCCGCAGCCCCGGCCGGCAACTGGAGCGAGGTGATGTCGGCAGCGGCCCGCAGGACGCGGCGGAACCGTGCCGCCTCCCGGTCTGCGAAAATGGCGCCCCAGGTGAACCGCGGCGTCGCCCGCACGCCCACGGTCTCGGGGAACAGCACAGCGGAGTTGGTGTCGTACCCGGGGGTGAAGTCAATGAACCGGATCGGCACGAACAGACGGTTCGAGTAGTCGCCCTGTTCCAGGCCCGCGATGAAGTCGGGCCACACCACGTCTATGAGGACAGCCTCCACGAGCCTGCTGCTGCTGCCGTTCTGCGTGTACATGGGGAAGACCACCAGGTGCTGCAGACCGTTCTCGCGGTCCGCCTGCGGCTGGAAGGCCAGCAGGGAGTCGAGGAAATCCGGAACGCCGAACCCGCCCCCGGCCCAGCGGCCAAAGTCCCGGCCCACCAGGTCCAGGTAGAGGGAATCGTGGGGGAACGCCGGTGCCAGCGCCTCGATGGCGCTGGCGAGGGCTTCGATGTGGCCGTGCGCAGCCGCGTGGGCGGCCTGGTCGGGGATCGAACCGTCCTGCACCTGCAGGCTCCGCAGCGCAGTGGCCGCGGCCTTGAGTCGCTGCCAGTCCGGGTGTTCCGCAGAGATTCTGGCTGGTGCTGTGTGTACGGTTGCGGTCATCGCTGGCCTCGCCTTTCGGGTGATCTGAGCTTCTACGGCGAGCGTAGCAAGCAGACAGCCTTCCTAATCCATCAAGGGCTCGAGCATAAGAAACTGTAGTGCTCGAGGCTGTCCAAATAACCGCTAGGCGCAGCGCCAGGCAACCTCAGGCGGCAACCTCAGGCCTGGGGGTCGCCGGCGGCCGGAACCAGCTTCAGTGAGATGGAGTTGATGCAGAAACGCTGGTCAGTCGGGGTCCCGTAGCCCTCACCCTCGAAGACATGCCCAAGGTGCGAGTCGCAGTTGGCGCACCGCACCTCGATACGGTCCATGCCCAGGGTGCGGTCGTGGATGTAGCGCACGCGCCCTTCCGCCAGCGGGGCCCAGAATGACGGCCAACCGCAGTGCGAATCGAACTTTTCCTTGCTGGTGAACAGTTCGGTCCCACACGCCCGGCAGTTGTAGACGCCGGCGGTGTGGGTGTCCCAGTATTCGCCGGTGTAGGGGCGTTCCGTGCCGGCCTGGCGCAGCACGTGGTACTCCTCCGGCGTCAGTTCCTGCCGCCAGTCTTCGTCGGATCGGTTGGCGGCGGGGGTTGCGGCGGTGTTGGTGAGGTCGGATTTCTCAGGAGTGCTCATAGTCGGACCAACGCTCAGGAGTCCCCGATAAATCCCGAGCCCGCATACAGATGCAGCACCGGGAGCCCCAGCTTGTCCTGCGCCCGGTTGGCCCAATCGGTATGGAAGGTGTCCGACACGGCGTGCGGCCTGGTGATGACGACGGCCTGGGCAGCCCCAAGCTCCTTGACCTTGGCCACGAGGCCGTTAACGGCGCCGCCGGCCACCACCTCGCCGGCAACTCCGCCGCCGAGGCCTTCCAGTGCGCTGACCGAGGTGGCCAGCGTGGCGTCTGCTGCTGCCCTTTCCTCCACAGGGTCCGGGGCATGGGAGGTCAGCTCACGGAAAGCCTTAGCAATGTCCAGCATCGACAGGTTCTCGAGGAAGTCCACCAGCAGATGCCGTTCCGTATTGGCCGGCACCAGCACAACCAGGGGCGAGTCACCCCCGTCCACCAGGCGTTCGATGTTCACGCGGTCGTCCGCACCCAGCGGCTCTTCAGTCAGAATGACGATTGGATCGCTCATGGCATCAGCCTAGTCCCGCCCGCCAATGCCTGCATGCATTTGTCCCGCATGCATTTGGTCGGCACGCCCTGGGCCGTGAATGTGCCGGAAGGGGCCGGATCCGTCAAGATGGAAGGCATGGATTCCGCGCAGGCTGCTTTGACAACCCCGTCCACTGCCCAGGGCAATGCGATGACCCTCAGGGCGAAGTGGACGCTCGGGGGCATCATTGCCGGCGGCAGCGCGGCTGCCCTGCTCGGTGCCGGATCGTCCGCCCTCGCGCTCTACTTTGCCCGCCGCGTCCTCACTCCGGCCCGCGTGCGGGCTGCGGACCAGGAAGTCCTGGCGGTCATCAGGGAAGGCAGGGAACTGCAGATCATCCTCGCAGCCACGCCGGAGACAACGCACAATGGCGTGTACAGCCTCTTCTTCGACGCCGGTGCCGGGCATGCCCGGATCGGCAAGATCCTGTCGTATTCCCCGGCCGAGCGCACCGTTCTGCGCGAAGTTGAGGCCGTCTACAGCGGCAACCTGGAAACCGCGGGCCGCGGCTGGTGGGGAGGCGCCACGTACCAGCATCCCTCCGACGTCGGACTGGCGACCGAAGACGTAGCCATCGAGGTCGAAGGCGGAACGGCGCCCGGCTGGCTGATTCCGGGAGATGCGGGGGCCGGGACGTGGGCCATCATGGTCCACGGGCGAGGGGCCACCCGGCAGGAGTGCCTGCGCGGAGCGCGCGTGGCCCACGAGCTCGGACTGCCGAATCTCCTGGTTTCCTACCGGAACGACGGCCTGGCGCCGGCAGCATTCGACGGCCGGTACGGGCTGGGCTCCACGGAGTGGCGGGACATCGACGCTGCCATCGCCTTTGCCCTGGCCCGCGGTGCCCGGGAGGTTGTTCTCTTCGGCTGGTCCATGGGCGGGGCCATCTGCCTGCAGACCGCGGACCTGTCGGAGCACAGGCACGTCATCCGGGCCATGGTCCTGGACGCACCCGTCATCGACTGGGTGAATGTGCTGGCCCACCACGCTGAGCTGAACCGGATCCCGTCGGCCGTCGGCCGGTACGGCCAGCTCATGATGGGTCACAAGGTGGGCCGCCGGCTCACAGGACTGGCTGCGCCCGTGGACCTGAAATCAATGGACTGGGTGTCGCGGGCCGTTGAGCTCCGGACGCCGACGCTCATCATCCACAGCGTGGATGATGAGTACGTGCCCTACCAGCCGTCGGCCCTCCTCGCCGAAAAAAACCCCGACATGGTCACCTTCGAGCCGTTCGAGGGGGCACGGCATGCGAAGGAGTGGAACGCTGATCCGGTCCGCTGGGAAGCGCTGGTCCGGGCGTGGCTGCAGCAGCAGCTGGCGCCGCGCCGGAACCCCGGCCAGCCGGAACCGGTTCAGCCTGCCTGAGAGCCCGTTCCGATCGCGGCTGTGACGGCCTTGGTGAGGCGCACCAGCTCGCGGGGATCCAGTTCGATGTCCAGGCCGCGCCGGCCGCCGGACACCAGGATGGTGTCCAGGGTGAGGGCGCTTTCGTCGATGACGGTGGGCGAGGGCTGCCGCTGTCCCAGGGGGGAAATTCCGCCCAGGACGTAACCGGTACGCCGTTCAGCCGCGGCCGGGTCCGCCATGGCGGCCTTCTTGCTGCCCAGCGCAGCAGCTATCGCTTTCAGGTCCAGGGTTCCGCTGACAGGTACGACGCCGACCGCCAGTTTGCCGTCGACCTCCACCATGAGCGTCTTGAAGACCCTTGCCGGATTGATTCCCAGGACCTCGGCCGCTTCCATGCCGTAACTGGCCGCGGCCGGATCGTGGCTGTAGGGGTGCAGGTTAAAGGAAACGCCTGCCGCAGCCAGTACGGCTGTGGCAGGCGTCCCCTGAGACGTGTTCTTGCGCGCCATGGAGTGTGGTTCCTAGGCGTAGAGCCGGGCCGCGGCGGCCACCTTGCGCTTGATGCGCCCGAGCATCGCGGTCATGCCGCGCATGCGAAGCGGCGTGATGGCGCGGGTCAGGCCGAGCAGTTCCGGCATGTCATCAGGGACAGCCAGGATCTCCTCGGCGGTGAGGCCGTCCAGTCCTTCATGGAGCACCCCGGCGAAACCGCGGGTGGTGGGGGCCTCCGGCGGCGCCTTGAAGAACAGCCGGAAGGCGGGGGACCCGCCGTCGTTCTTTTCCGTCTCAATGGTGAGGAAAAGAGGCGACTGGCATTCCACCACTTGCTCCAGCAACTCAGGGTGGTTGTTCAGGCGGTCCGGAAGCTCCGGCAGGCCGCGGGAAAACTCCAGCAGGAGCTGCAGCCGCTCGGGCTCGCTCAGTGCCTGGAAGTCGTCGACAATCTCCGCCAGGGCGGTGGGAAGCGCTTGAGTACTCATCACTTCCAGCTTACGCAGATTGTTCCCGTCCACCGCTTTTTTACGGAGGATTTACCTCGCGGCAACTGCCGGTACTGAACCGCGTTCCGCGCCCTTGGCAATCGGCACACGCACGGCATTGCCCCATTCAGTCCAGGACCCGTCGTAGTTGCGGACCGTTTCGAAGCCCAGGAGGAACTTCAGCGCGAACCAGGTGTGGCTGGAGCGTTCGCCGATGCGGCAGTAGGCCACGACGTCGTCGCCCTCGGTGAGTCCGGCCTCGCCGAGGTAAAGCGCCTCAAGCTCGGCGCGGCTGCGGTAGGTGCCGTCCTCTGCTGCTGCCCGTGCCCACGGGATCGACGCCGCAGTGGGAATGTGGCCGCCGCGCAGCGCGCCTTCCTCGGGGTAGGCGGGCATGTGGGTGCGCTGGCCGGTGTATTCCTCGGGGGAGCGGACGTCGATGAGCGGCTTGCCCAGGTGGGCCAGGACGTCTTCCTTGAAGGCGCGGATCGGCGTGTCGTTGCGTTCCACGACCGGGTAGTCCGCCACGGCCGGCGTGGGGATGTCGGTGGTCAGCGCACGGCCTTCGGCGATCCACTTGTCGCGGCCGCCGTCGAGCAGCCGGACATCCTCGTGGCCGAACAGGCTGAAGACCCAGAGGGCGTAGGCGGCCCACCAGTTGGACTTGTCGCCGTAGATGACCACCGTGGCGTCGCGGGAAATGCCCTTCGCGGCGGCCAGGGCGGCAAACGCCTCGCCCTGCACGTAGTCACGGGTGACTTCGTCGTTCAGGTCGGTGTGCCAGTCAATCTTGACCGCGCCGGGGATGTGGCCGGTTTCGTAGAGCAGGACGTCTTCATCGGACTCCACCACAACGAGCTTGCCGTCGTTAAGGGCGCCGGTGTCGATGGCCGCAGCCAGCCACTCGGTGGAAACAAGCCGCTCCGGGTGCGCGTAGGCGGCGAACTTCTCGTTCTGTTCAACGGGGTAGGACATGCGTATGGCCTTTCACTGAAACGGTCAGGTCAGACCGCCGGGGACGGCGGGTCACTGCTCCAACACTAGCCACGGGCCGGTACGAATGCTCCTGTGTGTTAACAGGACGAAATGTGTGCTTGCTCACGGCATTGCCGGCAGTGCGGCGTATCCCGCGGGGCGGGCGGCCAATGCCGGTATTCTTGCTGGGGACAAATCACCAGCAGAATGGACCGCCTTGGTACAGATCGAAAAGCTCACCACCCGGACGCCGGCGGTGTCGGTGGATGAGCTCCTCAAAGGTTTCTACCCATCGCCCAGGTTCGGGCAGGTGTCCTTTGCAAGCTACCGGCCGGACCCGAAGCAGCCGAGCCAGGCGGCAGCAGTGAACGCGCTGCAGGCATTCGCCGGAGGAGTAGGCACCGGGGACGGCGGGGGACTGTTCAAGAAGCTCTTTGGCAAGAAGGAAACGACCCGCGCCGGCATTTACCTCGACGGCGGATTCGGCGTCGGAAAAACCCACCTGCTGTCTTCACTGTGGCACGCGGCCCCAGGCCCCAAGGCCTTCGGCACCTTCGTGGAATACACCAACCTGGTGGGTGCCCTTTCCTTCCGGAAAACCGTTGAGGCGCTGAGCTCGTACAGGCTTGTCTGCATTGACGAGTTCGAGTTGGACGATCCGGGCGACACGGTCCTGATGTCACGCCTCATGCGGGAACTTGCCGACGCCGGCGTGAAACTTGCGGCCACCTCCAACACGCTGCCTGGCTCGCTGGGCGACGGCCGCTTTGCCGCCGTGGATTTCCAGCGTGAAATCCAGGTCCTGGCGGACCAGTTCGACGTCATCAGGATCGACGGCGAGGACTTCCGCCACCGCGGACTGCCGGCCGCGCCGGCACCGTTGCGGAACAGCGAACTCCACGCCCACATGAAGGCCGAGTTTGACGGCAAAACCGTTGCCGAGGACGACTTCGGCACCCTCATCGCCCACCTCGCGGGCGTCCATCCGAGCCGCTACCGCAAGCTGCTTGACGGGGTGGACGGTGTTGTTTGGCGGGATGTGGAAACCATCACCGAGCAGGCCGTGGCGCTGCGGTTCGTGGTGCTCGCCGACCGCCTCTACGACAAGGACGTTCCGATCCTTGCCAGCGGCGTTCCGTTCGACAAGCTGTTCACCGAGGACATGATGACCGGCGGCTACATGAAGAAGTACTTCAGGGCGGTGTCCAGGCTTACCGCTCTGGCCCGCGAAGGCCAGAACCACGAGCCCTCGTAGCCGGGTGCTTCTGCAGACCCCGGCTTTGCATCCAAGGGTCCTGGCGGCGCCGCGGAATTTCTCCGGAGACACGAAAAGGTGCCGGCGCCGCCTCTCGGCGGGACCGGCACCTTTTTTGACGTTTAGGGGCGAAGCCCGGTAAGTCCTGGCTACGGAGCCTTCTCAGCCGGCGGCACGTTGTCCGCCGGTCCCTGGGTTGGCCTCTCATTGGCTTTGTCAACGAGAGTGGAAGCGCCAGTCTGGACCTTATCTACCTGGCTGGTGTATTTGCCGCCCGTCTTGGAGTCGACGAAATCACCTGCTTTGTCGATGCCGTCCTTGATGGCTTGCTCGTTGCCGCGGATCAGACCCTGAGCCTTGCCCTTTAGATCGTCAAGTAAACCCACGAGCACCTCCCTTCAATCGCGGAGCCAGTTCGCTCCTCCGCATTCGATCCTAGCCCCGAAGGCGGCGCATGCCAAGGAGTTATTGACAAACTTTGTCAAACAGTATGAGGGCAAGAAAAAAGCAGCTCCGGAGAGCTGCTTAGTTTCGTGGGCGATACTGGGATCGAACCAGTGACCTCTTCCGTGTCAGGGAAGCGCGCTACCGCTGCGCCAATCGCCCGGAGCCGGCAAAACCGGCGGTTTCCTGGGTTCGGATCCTCAAGGATCAAGAGAGCGGACGACGAGATTCGAACTCGCGACATCCACCTTGGCAAGGTGGTGCTCTACCAGCTGAGCTACGTCCGCATTTGTGAAGTTCCGCCTGGAGACTGAACGTTCAACTACAAGCAAGTTTCCTTGCTCTGGTGGGCGATACTGGGATCGAACCAGTGACCTCTTCCGTGTCAGGGAAGCGCGCTACCGCTGCGCCAATCGCCCATTTCATCCGGGAGTACCGGAAACCATGGTTTTCACCGAGGTGGGTACGGGATTCGAACCCGTGTATACGGCTTTGCAGGCCGCTGCCTCGCCTCTCGGCCAACCCACCGTGTAGGCCTCGATCCCTGGAATCAACTTCCGGGAATCAGAACCATGACAGTGTCCTGCGAGCGGACGACGAGATTCGAACTCGCGACATCCACCTTGGCAAGGTGGTGCTCTACCAGCTGAGCTACGTCCGCATTTCGGAGCCGCGGTTCCTTGCCGTATTCGGCAGTTCGTCGCGTTCCAACGAGTAAGAACTCTATAGGAGGTTCCGGGAAACTCCAAATCGAGTGCCGGCCTGGATGGCGCGTGGGCCCTATTTCCTTGAATTCTAGGGAAATTTTCGAATTACAGGAGTGTAGTTTCGCGGGGGTTTGCACCCCTCGGCCGGTGATGTCGGGGGAACTTGGCTGTGTGGCGTGCAGCACTTCACGGGCCGATTTCCGTTAACCCGCGATCGTCCGCTAGCATTCAAATGCATCGGGGCGATTGGCGCAGTGGTAGCGCGCTTCGTTCACACCGAAGAGGTCACTGGTTCGAACCCAGTATCGCCCACCGATGGAAAGTCCGTTCAGCCCAGGAGATAGAACTGGGAGGGGCGGGCTTTTCTGTTTTTGCATCAATGTCTGACCCCCGTGAAAGAGTCTCATCATGACCGCTCCACTCCTCGCCCACGCCACGGAATATGGCCGAATGTACGCCCGCTCCACCACCGAGCAGTTCACGGTTCCCTCCATCACCACCGTCATCGGGCAGCAGCCCCACGGGCTGGATGGCTGGTTCGGATATATGGGCGCCAGCAGCCTGGCCAAGGATCCGTCGCTGCCCGAGATCCTGGGCAGCCCAGCGAGGGTGCGGCAGGCGGTGAACCGTGCTGCCAAGGCGGCCGAAACCTACCGGGACGAGGCTGCACAGCGCGGGGACCGGGTGCACCATTACTGCGAGCAGGTGGCGCTGCGTGCTCTCGGCAGGCCGCACCAGATGAAGGAAGCCCGTGAAGCGCTGGCGTCCAACGGCGAGGAAGCCTTCGCCGCCCGCTTCGATGAGTGGTGGGAGCTGTTCCGGGTCGAGCCGATCGCGCCGGAGATCACCGTGTGGAACAAGACGGTGGGATATGCAGGAACTCTGGACCTCGTCGCGAAGATCAACGGACGCACCTGCCTCATCGACTACAAGACCAAGGGAACGACGCGCGACGGACAGGTCAAGCCCCTGGATGACAAGGTGGTCATGCAGCTCGTTGCCGGCATGAAGGCGGAGGAAAGCCTGGTGGACCCGGTGGCAGGGGAGTGGGAACCGTGGCAGCACGGGGATACCCCGGTCCTGCTTGCCGTCGCGATCGGTGAAACCGAGGTCCGGCCCGTCCGCGCCAATCCCGAAGTCCTCAAGCACCACTGGTGGAAGTTCTGCGCCCTGCGCCGGGTATGGGAAATGTCCGCGGACACCGTCAGCGCCGGACCCGCGCTGCTGCCGTTGGCGCCGCCGGTCTACTCCTGACTCTTCCCGCACCGGGCCTGGTCCCGCCCGGGGACTGGCCGGGGACTGGCCGGGGACTGGCCGGGCCCGTTCCCGCCGTCGTCTGCGCCGGCCAGGCCGCAGCAACTAAACTGGACTGGATCCGTTTACCCGTTCACCGTGAGGAAATGACTGCACATGGCAATTCTGAATATCCGTATCATCGGCGATCCCGTGCTCCGCACGGTTGCCGACCCTGTCACGGATTTCGGGCCGGAGCTGGCCAGGCTCGTTGCCGACATGACCGAAACGATGGAGGACGTGGAGGGCGCAGGCCTGGCCGCGCCCCAGATCGGCGTCAGCCTCCGGGTCTTCACCTACCGGATCGGCGGCGTTGAAGGCCACGTCATCAACCCCGTGCTGGAATGCAGCGAGGACTTCCAGCCGGATGAAGTGGAGGGATGCCTGTCCATCCCCGGCCTGGGCTTCCCGGTCCGGCGCTACCGGAGCACCCGCGTGACCGGCGTCGACATGAACGGCAACCCCCTCTCGGTGGAGGCGGAGGGCATGCTTGCCCGCTGTTTCCAGCACGAAACCGACCACCTGGACGGCATCCTCTTCACTGACCGGCTCGAAGGTGAGGACCGCAAGGCCGCCCTTCGCTCCATCCGCAACGCAAACTACGACTCCATCACCGAACAGACCACCGCCAAGCGCGCCAAGACCGTCGGTTCCAGTTTCGGCGGCGGCAGCTTCGGGGCGGCAACGTCCGGAACCGGCAGCTTCGGCGCTGCCGGATGAGGGTTCTCTTCGCCGGTACCCCGTCCGTAGCTGTCCCCTCGTTGGATGCCCTCGTGGCCGCCGGCTTCGAGATCGTCGCGGTGCTGACCCGGCCGGACGCGCCGGTGGGACGCAAGCGTGTCCTCACGCCGTCGCCCGTTGCTGCCCGGGCAGCCGAGCTCGGCATCCAAATCATCCACGCGTCCCGGGTGGACGCTGCCGTCACCCAACAGATCGCCGAAGCCCGACCCGACGTGGCGGCGATTGTTGCCTACGGCGGGCTGGTTCCCCGGGCGGCCCTCGATGTTCCCCCGCACGGCTGGATCAACCTGCACTTCTCACTGCTGCCTGCCTGGCGGGGCGCAGCTCCTGTGCAGCGGGCCGTTATTGCCGGCGACGACATCACCGGTGCTGTGACTTTCCAGCTCGAGGAGGGGCTCGACACGGGCCCTGTCATCGGCACGCTGACTGAAGCCGTCGGCCCGGAGGACACCTCCGGGGCCCTGCTTGAACGGCTGTCCCACAGCGGTGCCGTCCTGCTTGCCCAGACGCTGTCCGCCGTCGGGTCCGGCGCGGCGTCGCCGCTTCCCCAACAGGGGGAAGTGAGCCTGGCGCCCAAGCTGACTCTCGACGACGGCCGCATCGACTGGTCGGAACCGGCCCTGTCCGTGGGCCGCCGCGCGCGCGGTGTGACACCCGAACCGGGGGCCTGGACCACTCTTGATGGCCAGCGGCTGAAGCTTGAGCCGCTGCGACTCCGCCCTGACATCACCGACGTTCAGCCCGGACAACTGGCATTGGCCGGCAAGAGCGTGCTGGTGGGCACCGGTTCGCATGCCGTCGAACTCACCAAGGTGCAGCCTGCCGGCAAGAAAATGATGGCCGCAGCCGACTGGGCGCGCGGCCAGTCTTCCCTCGAAAGCGTGGTATTCCAATGAGTGACTCCGGCAGAAGCGGATCCGGGCAGGACCGGTCCAGCCACGGCGGCCAGCGAGGTTCGGGTACCGGTGGTTCAGGTACGGGCGGTTCCGACCAGCGCCGGGGCGGGGGTGGGGCCAGCCGCCGCAATGCGCAGGGCAGGGAACGCAACCGCGGCCAGCAGCGCAACTTCACGGAAAGCGCACCGTCGCAGCGCACCCGCAGGGCGGACCCCGCCAGGCTGGTGGCCTTTGAAGTGCTGCGCGCCGTCGCGGCCGAGGATGCCTACGCCAACCTCGTGCTGCCGGCCCGCATTAGGCAGCACGGCCTTGACCGCCGCGACGCCGGATTCGCCACCGAACTGAGCTACGGTGCGCTGCGGAACCAGGGCACCTACGACGCCATCCTCGCCCGCTGCGTTGACCGGCCCCTGGATAAGCTAGACACTGCCGTCCTGGACGCCCTGCGCATCGGCGTCCACCAGCTGTTGGCGATGCGGGTCCCTGCACACGCGGCCCTTGACCAGACCGTCGGCCTGGCCCGCGCCGTCATCGGCGCCGGACCGTCGGCATTGATCAACGCTGTCCTCCGGAAGGTAGCTGCCCGCAGCCTGGACGAGTGGGTGGACGAGCTGGTTGCCGGCGAGCAGGACCAGAACAAGGTAGCGTCCGTCCGCTATGCCCATCCCGAGTGGATTGTCCGCGCCCTGCGGCAGTCCCTCGTGGCCCACGGCCGGCCGGTCGGCGAGATCAACGACCTCCTGGAAGCGGATAACGCGGCCCCCGTCGTCAACCTGGTGGCCCTTCCCGGGCTGGGAAGCCTTGACGAGGCACTGGAGAACGGTGCCGTCCCCGGCGAACTCGTGGAAGGATCCGCCCTTTCCAGCGGCGGCGACCTCGGCCGGCTGGAGTCCGTCCGGTCCGGCACCACACGCGTGCAGGACGTCGGTTCCCAGTTAGTGGCCCGGGCCCTGGCGGCGGCCAGCCTTGAGCCAGGGAAGGGCGCAAACGCGGATGGGGAAGCCTGGCTCGATCTCTGCGCCGGACCCGGCGGCAAGGCTGCCCTGCTGGGCGCCCTGGCACACGAACGCGGGGCCACGCTGCTGGCCAACGAGCCCGCCCCGCACCGGGCCAAACTGGTCAGCCAGGCACTGTCCGCAGTCCCCTCGGACGTCTGGACCGTCAGAACCGGCGACGGCCGGGAGGTCGGGTCGGAACGGCCTGCCGCCTTCGACCGTGTGCTCGTGGATGTGCCGTGCAGCGGACTCGGAGCCCTGCGCCGCCGGCCCGAGTCCCGCTGGCGCCGTACCCCCAAGGACCTTGCCGACCTGGGACCGCTGCAGCGCGAACTGCTGAACTCCGCCCTGGCGGCTGTGCGCCCCGGCGGCGTGGTGGCCTACGTGACCTGCTCGCCGCACCCTGCGGAAACCACCGCGGTGGTCAGCGATGCCCTGCGCAAACGCGATGACCTGGAACTCCTGGACGCCGGCAGCGTGCTGGACGCCGTCAGCCTGGGCGGCGGCCTGGGCGCGGGTCATGAGAAGACCGCGCAGCTGTGGCCGCACGTCCACAGCACGGATGCCATGTTCCTCGCCCTGATCCGCCGCAAGCGCTGACTTCCCACCGACTGATCTCAAACCCCGGACTCCCGTCCCCCGAAAGGACACCGCATGACGCAGTGCTGCATCAACCCCAGCATCCTCTCCGCCGACTTCGTGAACCTCGAAGCCGAGCTGCAGAAAATCAGCAATGCTGATGCCGTGCATGTGGATGTGATGGACAACCACTTTGTCCCCAATCTCACCCTGGGGCTTCCCGTGGTCCAGCGGATCCAGGCGGTCAGCCCGGTTCCGCTGGACGCCCACCTCATGATTTCCGACGCCGACCGCTGGGCGCCCGGATACGCGGACGCCGGCGTTGCTTCCGTGACGTTCCACGCCGAGGCGTCGATCGCGCCGGTGAAGCTGGCCCGTGAGCTGCGCGCCAGGGGTTCGAAGGCCGGGATGGCGCTGCGCCCGGCAACGGCGGTGGAGCCCTACCTGGACATGCTCCCGGAATTGGACATGCTGCTGATCATGACGGTGGAGCCCGGCTTTGGCGGGCAGGCGTTCCTTGACCTCACGCTGCCGAAGATCCGCCGCGCGCGTGCCGCGATCGAGGGATCCGGTGTGAACGTGGCCATCCAGGTGGACGGCGGAATCACCGAGGAAACCATCGTCCGTGCCGCGGAAGCCGGGGCCAACGTCTTTGTCGCCGGCTCGGCCGTGTATGGGGCCGCTGACCCGTCCGGCGCCATCGACCGGCTGCGCAAGGCCGGCAGCCTCTAGGCTTCGGTCCTCAAGAGTCGAGCCGGGACTTCAGCCAGGAGCCCAGTCCTGGAGGCCGCAACCGGCCTCCAGGACTGCCCGCATGACGGTTTGTAGCGGGAATAGCCTGGGCACCCGCCAAGTTGTGTCAGAATAGCAACACACAATACGTGCTCCGGGGTCGGTGTAAGTCCGAACCGGCGGTGACAGTCCGCGACCCGCGAGCCGGTGTTTCCTTTCTGGAAGCCCGGCGGACGGTTGAACTGGTGAAATTCCGGTACCGACAGTTAAAGTCTGGATGAGAGAAGCACGTACAGCTGTACTTGTGGCGTTCCATAACGCCGCTGCGTTTCGCTGTCGTATACCCCCGGAGCAGTCTCGGCTCTTGAGGGAAGGAACGGCACGCACGCATGGACATCCTGCGTTGGCTCTTCGAGGCACAGATTCCCGTGGGCGGATCAGTGCTCATTCTCCGCGAAGTGCTGGGAAACATTTTTGGCCTGGCCAGTGCCCTCGGCGGCATGCGGCGCAAAGTCTGGGCATGGCCGGCCGGCATCGCGGGCAACCTTCTGCTCCTGACGGTCTTCCTGGGCAACGTCTTCGGTTCCGCCACGCCGGCCACACTCTGGGGCCAGGCCGGGCGGCAGGTCATGTTCATCATCGTGGCCGTCTACGGCTGGCAGCGCTGGCAGCAGAGCCGTCGGGCGGCGGGATCCTCGACGGCGATCGCGCCCGCCTGGGCCAGCGCCAGGACCCGCGTGGTGCTGGTACTCGCGCTCATGGCCGGCACCGCCGCCCTCACCCCGCTCTTCGACTCCCTCGGCTCCTACCCGCCGGTGTGGGCCGACGCGTGGACCTTCATGGGCTCGCTCCTGGCCACCTACGGCATGGCCCGCGGCTGGACCGAGTTCTGGCTGATCTGGGTTGCCGTGGACGTGGTGGGCGTCCCGCTGCTCTTCAGCGCCGGATACTTTGCCAGTGCCTTCATGTACCTGTTCTACGGCTTCTTCACGCTGGCCGGCTTCATCGTCTGGTGGCGGGCTTCCCGGACCCAGGCCCAGGCGGACCCGTCCACCGTCAAGGTTGAGACTGCCTTCCCGGACCCGGCGGTGTCCAAGTGACTGCTGCCCAGAAGCCGGTGACGGCCTTCACCGCGGCCGAAACAGCCGCCATGGACACTGCCCTGGAAGCCGCCCTGCAGGGGCCCCGGGGTGCCAATCCGCTGGTGGGCGCCGTCGTCGTCGGACCTGACGGACGCCAGTTGGCGACCGGATACCACCGCGGTGCCGGCACCGCGCACGCTGAAGCCGACGCGATAGCGGCGGCGGTCAGCTCCGGCGTCGACCTTCACGGGTCCACCATGGTGGTCACCCTGGAGCCCTGCAACCATGTGGGCCGCACAGGACCGTGCGCCCAGGCCATCATCGACGCCGGGATAGCGAACGTCGTATACGCCGTCGACGACCCCCATGACCCCGCCGCCGGCGGGGCCGCCACCCTGCGGGGCGCGGGAGTCAGCGTGCGCAGCGGACTGGCCGCCGGGCGTGCGCTGGAGCTGAACCGGCGCTGGTTCCGGGCCGTCGACGCCAAGCGCCCCTTCGTTACCCTGCACATCGCCCAGACCCTGGACAGCCGGATCGCGGCCGACGACGGAACCAGCCAGTGGATATCCAGCCCGGAGTCGCTGGCCGACAACCATGGCATCCGGAACCGGATCGACGCCATCCTCGTGGGAACCCAGACCGTCCTGGTGGACAACCCGCGTCTGACAGCCCGCGACGCCAACGGCGAGACCAGCGGCAAGCAGCCGCTGCGCGCGGTCATGGGCCTTCGCGACGTGCCGGAAGATGCGGCCGTGCGGGGCGAGGACGGCAGGGTCATGCATCTGCCCACGCGCGACCCCGAGGAGGCCTTGGCCATGCTGTTCGCCGCGGGTACCCGGCATGTCATGGTGGAGGGCGGATCGAGGATCCTCAGTGCTTTCCTGGCCGAGGGCCTCGTGGACGAACTCATCGTCTATCTGGCGCCCACACTGCTGGGCTCCGGCACGCCGGCCCTCAACGGCCTCGGCATCGGAACGCTGGCGGCGGCGCAGCGCTGGGAGTGGGATACGGCCTCCGGCGGCGCGGTCCGGTTCCTGGGCAGGGATCTTCGCCTGCACCTGCTGCCGGAGGAAGCCAGCGTGCCCCACCAGGCCCAGGACCCGCCCACGGGGGCACGCACCCCAGAGATGCAGGAAACGTCAACCGAATCACTACCCGTCCGCACAGCAGCGGGCACAGCCATGGGAGGCTACTGATGTTCACCGGAATTATCGCCGAACAGGGAAAGGTCCTGTCCGTGGACCGGAACGGGGACACGAGCGCAACGCTGCGCCTGCACGCCCCGGGCACCGCGGACGGGCTGCCGCTGGGCGGTTCCATCGCCGTCAACGGCGTCTGCCTGACGGCCACGGCCATCGACGGCAAGGATCTTAGCGTCGACGTCATGGGTGAGACCCTGGTCCGCAGCACCATCGGCGACCTTGTTGCAGGGGACCCCGTCAACCTGGAACGCTGCGTGCCCGCCGGCGGGCGCCTCGACGGACACGTGGTCCAGGGCCACGTGGACGGTGTGGGCGAACTGCTTGAACGCGAGCCGCAGGGAAACTGGGAACGGCTCCGGTTCGGCGTCCCTCAGCGGCTTGCGCGCTACATTGCGGAAAAGGGTTCCATCGCCATCGACGGCGTCTCCCTCACCGTCACCGCCGTCAGTCCGGCAGCCGAGACGGCGCCGTGGTTCGAGGTGGGGCTCATCCCCACCACCCTGGCCGACACCGGCCTCGGCGCCAAGCCGGCCGGGAGCAGGGTCAACCTTGAGGTGGACGTGCTGGCGAAGTACACCGAGCGGCTGCTGGCTTTCCGCACTGAGGGTTCGGCAGTTTCGGAAAACGGGGTACAGCTGTGAACGGCACGGCAAAGCTTGACCCCGCGGTTTCCGGCGCCCCGACGCCCGGCGGCCTGACCTCCGTCCCCCTGACCCTGGACCCGATCGAGGACGCCGTCCGCGCCATGGCCGCCGGCCTGCCGGTCCTGGTGGTGGACAACGAGGACCGGGAAAACGAAGGCGACATCATCTTCGCGGCCCAGCACGCCACCCCTGCCCTCATGGGCTGGACCATCCGGTACAGCTCCGGCGTCATCTGCGTGCCGCTCGACGGCGCCAGGGCGGACGCGCTGGAACTGCCGCCCATGGTGGAGGTCAACCAGGATTCGAAGGGCACGGCCTACACCGTCTCCTGCGACGCCGCCACCGGGGTGAGCACCGGCATCTCGGCCACCGACCGGGCACTTACCGCCCGCGTCATCGCCGATCCGGCCAGCGGCCCGGACACGCTGACCCGTCCCGGGCATATTTTTCCGCTGCGGGCCGTTAATGGGGGAGTGCGTGAACGCCCCGGCCACACCGAAGCGGCCGTCGACCTCTGCCGGCTCGCCGGCCTGGAGCCGGTGGGCGTGATCGCCGAAGTGGTGTATGACGACGGTGAAATGATGCGGCTGGACGGACTCCGGGTATTCGCTGCCGAGCACGGCTGCCCCTTGATCTCGATCGAGGACCTGGTTGCCTATCTGGGAGCTGACCACCGTGTATCTTCACAGGAGAGCACCTTGGAAGTCAGTCCGGCCGGAGAAGGGGAAACACGATGACGGCATCTCAAACAGCGGGACCGGTCAGCAACGGCCGGCAGCCGCATCCGGTGAGCAGCGGCCCCGTGGTCCAGCTGCCCACGGCATTCGGTGATTTCGTAACGCAGGCCTGGACCGATCTGGTGACCGGTGCCGAGCACCTCGCAGTCAGCTCCCCGAATCCGTCCAAGGACGGCAAGGCGCCCCTGGTGCGCCTGCATTCGGAATGCCTGACCGGCGACGTTTTTGGCTCCTACCGGTGCGACTGCGGGGAGCAGCTCGCTTATGCCCTGGAGCTGATCGCCGAGAATGGCGGCACGCTGCTGTACCTCCGCGGCCAGGAAGGCCGGGGCATCGGGCTGGCCAACAAGATCAAGGCCTACGCCCTGCAGGAGGCCGGGTTCGACACCGTCGAGGCCAATGAACAGCTCGGACTGCCAGTGGACGCCCGCTGCTACAAGGCTGCGGCGCAGATCCTGGCCGAAATGGGTCTGCACGAGATCCGGCTGCTGAGCAACAACCCGGACAAGCAGAACCGCCTGGCTACTGCCGGCGTCAAGGTTGTCGAGATGGTGCCCACCGAGGTGCCGTCCCGGGAACAGAACCTCCGGTACCTGCAGACCAAGAAGGACCGCATGGACCATCTGCTGACCCTCGACACCGAGACCGCAGGCGCACCCCGTACCGGCACTGACACTTTTGACCACGAACAAGACTGAACGGATCACGAAGACTTTATGAGCGGACACGGCGCACCCCAGATCGATCTCACCACCCTCGACCCCGCGGAAACCTCGCAGCTGAAGCTGGCGATTGTGGCGGCAAGCTGGCACACCCAGATCATGGACGGCCTGCTGGACGGCGCCCTGCGCGCCGCCAAGGACGCCGGCATCAACGAGCCGACAGTGCTGCGCGTCCCGGGCAGCTTTGAGCTGCCGGTCGCCGCCGCGCGGCTGGCACCGCACTTTGACGCCGTCGTTGCCCTCGGCGTCGTCATCCGCGGCGGAACGCCGCACTTTGACTACGTCTGCCAGGCCGCGACGTCGGGGCTTACCGATGTCAGCGTCAGCACCGGTGTGCCGGTCGGGTTCGGTGTGCTCACGTGCGACACCGAAGAGCAGGGCCTGGACCGGGCCGGCCTGCCCGGGTCCTCGGAAGACAAGGGGCATGAGGCCGTCACAGCCGCACTGGCCACGGCACTGCTGCTCAAGCAGTACTAAGGGCGTTTCCCCAGTTCCGGGGCGTTGCGGGGGTGCGGGCGCAAGCACACGGCGTGTGTAATCGCTCACATCCCCGCCGTCATGGAACTGCCCGACAGGCGGGCCCCGGCCCCGAGCAAGTAGGCTGGAGGGCGTGAAGAATTTCGAGACGCTGTTCGCAGAACTGAGCGAGAAGGCAGCGACCCGCCCCGAGGGCTCCCGCACCGTCGCCGAACTGGAGTCGGGAATCCACGGCATCGGCAAGAAAGTCGTGGAGGAAGCGGCTGAAGTCTGGATGGCTGCCGAGTACGAATCCGACGAAGCCGCCGCCGAGGAGATCTCGCAGCTCCTGTACCACCTGCAGGTCCTGATGCTCGCCAAAGGACTCAGCCTGGAAGACGTCTACAAGCATCTCTAGCCGCCTCTGCGTGGCCCCGCTTGCCTGACCCAAACTTCCAAACCAGAAAGACCTCCTCATGCTGCGTGTAGCCGTACCCAACAAGGGATCCCTGTCCGAAGCCGCCTCCGCCATGCTGTCCGAGGCGGGCTACCGCCAGCGCCGGGACAGCCGTGAGCTGGTCATGGTGGACCCCGACAACGAGATTGAGTTCTTCTTCCTCCGCCCCCGCGACATCGCCGTTTACGTCGGGCAGGGAACGCTCGACGTCGGAATCACCGGCCGCGACCTCCTGCTGGATGCACAGGTGGAGGCTGAGGAACTGCTTCCGCTCGGCTTTGCGGCCTCGACGTTCCGCTTCGCCGGACCGATCGGCGACTTCAGCGCCGTGGATGAACTTGAGGGCAAGCGCCTTGCCACCAGCTACGACGGTCTCCTGCGCGATTACCTGGCGGAGCGCGGCATCAAGGCGAAGGTGGTCCGGCTGGACGGCGCGGTGGAATCCTCCGTGCGTCTCGGCGTCGCGGACGCCATCGCCGACGTCGTCGAAACGGGCAACACGCTCAAGGCCGCCGGCATGGAGATCTTCGGCGAGCCGATCCTCAAGTCCGAGGCAGTGCTTATCCGCCGCACCGGCGAGGGCGGCGCGGCCAACGGCACGGCCAAGGAAATCGAGGTTCTGATCCGCCGCCTGCAGGGCGTCCTGGTGGCGCGCCAGTATGTGCTCATGGACTACGACATCCGCAAGGAGCTCGTGGAGCAGGCCGCCGGCCTGACGCCCGGCCTGGAGTCGCCCACCGTCTCGCCGCTGCGCGACTCTGACTGGGTGGCTGTCCGCTCCATGGTGCCCAAGAAGGAAACCAACCGGATCATGGACGAGCTGTACGACCTCGGCGCGCGCGCCATCCTGGTCAGCAGCATCCACGCCTGCCGCATCTGATCCGCTTCCTTTCGACAGCACACCCCCAGCAGTACAACAGGAGAAGTCATGGCTGTAGCCGTCCGCGTTATTCCCTGCCTGGACGTTGATGCCGGCCGCGTGGTCAAAGGCATTAACTTCGAAGGGCTCCGCGACGCCGGGGACCCCGTGGAACTGGCGCACCGTTACGACAACGCCGGCGCCGACGAACTCACCTTCCTTGATGTGACGGCTTCCTCCGGCAACCGGGAAACCACGTTCGACGTCGTCCGCCGCACCGCCGAGGAAGTGTTCATTCCATTGACTGTTGGCGGCGGCGTCCGCGGCGTGGCCGAGGTGGACAAGCTGCTGCGCTTCGGCGCCGACAAGGCCTCCATCAACACAGCCGCCGTTGCCCGCCCCGACGTCATCGACGAAATCACCCGGCACTTCGGTTCCCAGGTGCTGGTGCTGTCCGTGGACGCCCGGCGTGTTCGCCCGGGATCCCAGCCCACGCCGTCGGGCTTTGAGGTGACCACCCACGGTGGCCGCCAGGGCACCGGAATCGACGCCGTTGCCTGGGCCAGGGAAGCAGCGGACCGCGGCGTGGGGGAGATCCTGCTGAACTCGATCGACGCCGACGGCACCAAGGACGGCTTCGACCTTGAACTCATCCGGCTGGTCCGGTCCGCGGTCAAGGTTCCGATCATCGCCTCCGGCGGCGCCGGGGAGCCTGCGCACTTCGCACCCGCTGTCCAGGCCGGCGCAGACGCTGTCCTCGCGGCGTCGATCTTCCATTGGGGCCCCGACGACATGATGTCGCAGGTCAAGTCCGCCATCCGCGACGCCGGCTTCGAGGTCCGCTAGCCAGTACAAACCCAACTGACTCGCAGTTGTTGTCGTTTTGAGCGCTCATAACGACAACAACTGCGAGTCAGTTGGGTTAAAGCCCTACTTCGGCTGACTGGAGGAGGGCGACGGCGTCGGGCTGGCCTTCGAAGGTGACCAGGGCATGGCGCGTGCGGCCGTGGGCGTGCATGAGCAGCTCGCCGGGTTCCCCGACGATAGCGACTGACACGGGCGCGCGCTTGGCAACGTGCCGGGGGCCGGAAGGGCTGACCAGGACGATGCCCAGGTCCACGCCGCGGTAGAGGATGGCGGCCCGCTTGACCAGCTCATCCCACAGGGCGTCCGAGTACTCTTCGTCGAGGGCACGGGGTGCCCAGCGGTCAACGGCGCGCCGGACGTCCTCCGTGTGGACGAAGTATTCGATCAGGTTGGAGCTCTCATCCAGCGCCTTGATCTTCATGGGCGAGAGCGCCGGCGGTCCCGCGCGGAACGAGTTAACGAGCTTGGCGTAGTCGTCGGCGGTCCTGAGCTTTCCGGCCAGGCGGGATGTTGCCTTGTCCGAGGCCTTGGAGAGGCTCCTGATGATCAGGCCCAGCCCCACGGCAGCCTTCCGCTCGCGCAGGTAAAGGTGGGCCGCGAGGTCTCTGGTCTTCCAGCCCTTGCAGAGCGTGGGGGAGTCAGGACCGGCCGCCAGCAGGGTTTCGGCCAGGACTTCTCGGGACGGATCGACGAAATGCATCACTTGGAAAACTAGCACGTCCCCGGTGGAGTTGCGCAGTCTGTTGACAACGGTGGATTTGTGCCCGTCTTTCCAGTGCTGCTGCGCCCTTCCCGAAACACGAGAGCCTTCAAGAAACTCCAAGCTTTTTCCAAGCTCCTGCACCAAGTATGTGCAGGGGGAGTGCACGCAACTGGCTCCAGCGCATTATCAGACGCTGTTGGTCTGCTTCCGGGGGATGAGCCGGAAGGCTGCAGTGGAGCGACTAAGGAAACTCCATCTGTGGCGTGAGGAAACGTAATGGGCACTCTAAAGAAAATGGGCACACTCGGCAGCCTTGGGCTGCTTGTATCGGGCAGTTTGATAGTCGGTTCCGCGAACGCAGCCACGGCTGCTGTCTGCCGGACCGGCCTGGCCGCCCCCACCAGCACCACCTTCTCCGGGACGGTCGTAACGGCCACCAATTTCGAGGGAAACACGCTGTCGCCGTTCGTCAGGACCACCTCGGGGACCGGAACGGTGGCCGTGACAAGCCCGAAGGCGCACTCCGGGACATGCTCCGTCAGGATCCGTGCGACCGACACTTCAGGGTCGATAGCGAAGATGGGAGTCGCGCTGGCAACCGGGACAAAGCGGGCCAGCGCGGACGCCTGGGTCAACATCACCACTGGCGGGCTGGCCGGCAACAACGTGCCGTACGTCCGGTTCTTCTCAGGCTCCAACCGGGTGGCGGATGTCTTCCGCAACAACGCCAACGGGCAACTGTGGCTCCGGATCGCCAATCCCGACGGCACGGCCGGTTACACCAGGCTCCGGGCCGCCAGCGTTCCGCTGAACACCTGGCAGCACGTCAGGATGCAGGTGCGGGCGGACCGCGCCAGATCCTCCGTCCAGATCTGGTTCGGAACTGTCCAGGTGTTCAACAGGACGGTGAATCTGCCCACCGCGACCCTGAGCAGGGTCCAGTTCGGCGCCGAGCACCCGCGCCAGATGGGCGACAGCTACGTTGACGACGTCGTCGTGAAGCGTGCCGCCTCCTGACCGGACAAAAATACTGCCCCTTTCGAACAGCTGGCATGCAGCAGTCCGGACGGCCCGCAGTTGGCGGAACGCCTCCTGCGGGCCGTGACGCGTTAGCGGCGTTTGTGCCAGCGTCCCTTTGTAACAGTGTCCGCTGATGGGCACTAGACTTGACGTGATGTCTGAGCAGCCCGCCCCCAGCCCCGCCCCCGCCCCAACCGCCGGTTCGTCGTCCGCCGGTTCGTCGTCCGCCGGTTCGTCGTCCGCCGATGCACCATCCTCCGGCGCCGGCAAAAGCCTCGTGCCCGGGAGCCCGCTCCCGGCCGGGATTGCCGCGGCCCTGAAGAGGGACGGCGCCGGACTCGTGGCTGCCATCGTCCAGCAGTTCGACTCCAACGAGGTGCTCATGCTCGGCTGGATGGACGATGAAGCACTGAACCGGACGATGACCACCGGCCGCGTGACGTTCTATTCGCGCTCCCGCCAGGAGTACTGGCGCAAGGGTGACACTTCCGGCCACGTCCAGTGGGTCAAGTCGGTGGCCCTGGACTGCGACGGCGACGCCCTCCTCGTGCGGGTGGACCAGGTGGGGGCAGCATGCCACACCGGTACGCGGACCTGCTTTGACGGCCGGGCCTTCGACGTTGTGGCAGGTCCGGCCAACTAGCGGCCCGCCTTTTCCACCCAACAGGCTTCATACCAAGAACAGACGGAGAACCCATCGCAATGCAGGACCTCGGAATCATCAGCCCTGGCCTGGAAGAATTCCGGGAACTCGCCGCCCACAGCCGCGTCATCCCTGTCCGGCTCAAGGTGCTGGCGGATGCTGAAACGCCGATCGGGCTGTACCGGAAGCTGGCGCAGGGCCAGCCGGGCACGTTCCTCATGGAATCGGCGGCCGTTGGCGGAGCCTGGTCCCGCTACTCCTTCATCGGTTCCCGGTCCCGTGCAACGCTGACCACCAAGGACGGCGAGGCACACTGGCTGGGCGAGCCACCGGCGGGTGTGCCCGTGGACGGAAATCCGGTTGATGCCATCCGCGACACCATCGATGCTCTGCGTACCGACCGGTTCGACGGGCTTCCGCCGTTTACCTCCGGCCTCGTGGGCTTCCTTGGCTGGGAAACAGTCCGCCACTGGGAGAAACTGACCAGCCCGCCCGAGGACGACCTGCAGCTGCCCGAAATGGCGCTGAACCTCGTCACCGACATGGCCGTCCACGACAACATGGACGGCACGGTGCTGCTCATCGCCAACGCCATCAACTTCGACAACAGCTCCGAGCGCGTCGACGAGGCCTGGCATGACGCCGTCGCCCGCGTGAAGGAGCTGCTGGCACGCATCAGCACCCCGGTGCCCCAGCCGGTGTCCGTGCTGGAGCCGGCGGCCCTCGATTTCGCCGCCAGCGTCCAGGAGCGCTGGCACGAGCCCGAGTACCTTGCCGCCCTCGACCGGGGCAAGGAAGCGATCGTGGACGGCGAAGTCTTCCAGGTGGTCATCTCCCGCCGCTTCGAGATGGAGTGCGGGGCGTCGCCGCTGGACGTCTACCGGGTGCTGCGCAACACCAACCCGAGCCCGTACATGTACATCTTCAGCCTCGAGGACGCCGCCGGCCGGGAGTATTCGATCGTTGGCTCGTCGCCGGAGGCGCTGGTGACCGTCACCGGCGAGGACGTCATCACCCACCCCATCGCCGGCTCCCGGCCCCGCGGCAAGACCGTGGACACGGACAAGGCAATGGCGGAGGAACTCCTCGCGGACCAGAAGGAACGGGCGGAGCACCTCATGCTGGTGGACCTGTCCCGCAACGACCTGTCGAAGGTCTGCGTGGCGGGTTCCGTGGACGTTACCCAGTTCATGGAGGTGGAGCGGTTCAGCCACATCATGCACCTGGTCTCCACCGTCGTCGGACGCCTGGCCCCCACGGCGAAGGCCTATGACGTCCTGAAGGCCACGTTCCCGGCCGGAACACTGTCCGGCGCCCCGAAGCCGCGCGCCCTGCGCCTCCTGGATGAGCTCGAGCCGCACCGGCGCGGCATCTACGGCGGCGTGGTGGGCTACCTGGACTTCGCCGGCGACATGGACATGGCCATCGCCATCCGCTCCGCGCTGCTGCGCGAAGGGCGTGCGTATGTCCAGGCGGGCGGCGGCATCGTGGCTGACTCGAGCAACCCGGCCGAGGCGCAGGAAACCGTCAACAAGGCGGCGGCCCCGCTGCGGGCTGTCCACACGGCCGGCTCGCTGCACAACATCAGCCCCGACTCCGTCAGCAGTCCCGACCCAGCCGCCGGGGCAAGCTCCTGATGGCTGTTCCCGCAGGATCCGCCGTGCCGGCCAAGGCGCGCCGCGCGGTGCCGGGCTGGGCCCGCAAGTCAACGGTGGTGCTGCTGATCGCGGCCCTGGCGCTGGCGGTCTTCGGCACCACCACGCAGACCTGGCTGACGGTGCACCTGGAC
Organism: Arthrobacter sp. NPDC056493; assembly: GCF_042795115.1. Lineage (NCBI taxonomy): Bacteria > Bacillati > Actinomycetota > Actinomycetes > Micrococcales > Micrococcaceae > Arthrobacter > Arthrobacter sp. NPDC056493. The sequence continues at coordinate 99,814 of NZ_JBHTSL010000004.1, forward strand.
CCCCAGCAGCTGGGCCAGGCCGCCGGCGGCGAAAACGGACTCCAGGTCCAGGGCAGCAAGGCCGCCACCACGGTCACAGCCCTGGCCCTCGTCGCCCTGGCGGGCGGCCTCGCGGCCTCCATCGCCGGAAAGATCGCACGCTGGATCATCACGGCCATCATCGTGCTGGCGGCGGCCGGTATCATCACCGCGGCCGCCACCGTCCTCGCTGATCCCCTCGCCGCAGCCCAAGGCTCCATCGCCGCCGCCACCGGCGTCTCCGGAGGGGCCGCGGACGTCAGTGTGAGCGCCTTCCCCGTGCTCGCCGTCGTCGCAGGTTCCCTGCTCGCCGTTGGCGGCCTGCTGGTGGTTCCGGCGGGGCGCTATTGGAAGTCGCGGACCAAGTACGACGCCGCGGCGGCGGGTCCCGCAGGCAGCCAGAGCGGCCCGGTGGATGAGATCGACAGCTGGGACAGGCTCTCCCGGGGCGACGACCCCACCTGAGCCGGCGGGTCACGCAGCCACGCACCCCGGCCGCGATGCCGAAGGCCGCGGCAAAAAATGGCAGAATGTAAGCAGTATTGATCCTGAGGAGATTCACATGAGCAAAGCCACTGTTTCCGGTACAAAGCCCGCGGCCCCCAAGGAGCACCACGGCATCGACCACAGCATCGACCTGGGCCACGGCAACAGCCCGGCCGCCTGGACCTGCGTGATCGTCATGCTCATCGGCGCCCTCATCGCCTCCATCGCGTTCGTCATTGCCAACAGCCCGATCTTCTGGGCCGGCATCGCCGTCATGTTCGTGGGCCTGCTGGCAGGCTTCATCATGCGCAAGGCCGGCTACGGCGTGGGCGGCAGCAAGATCAAGAACTCCGGCCACTAACCGTGACTGTTCTCGATGACATCAACGCCGGTGTCAGGGAGGACATGGAGGACCGGAAACGCCTCGTGTCCCTCGCGGAACTGAAGGACCGCGCCCTGGCGGCGGCTCCTGCCCGGGACGCCTGGGCTGCCCTGGGCGGGCTGTCCCAGGACCGCGGCGAGCTCAAGGTCATCGCCGAGATCAAACGCCGCAGCCCGTCCAAGGGCGACCTCGCCAGCATCGCGGACCCCGCGTCGCTGGCCGTGCAGTACGCCGACGGCGGAGCCGCGGTGATCAGCGTGCTCACCGAGCAGCGCCGTTTCAACGGTTCGCTGGCTGACCTGGACGCCGTCCGCGCCCGGGTGGACGTCCCGCTGCTCCGCAAGGACTTCACGCTGGACGAGTACCAGATCTGGGAAGCCCGCGCCCACGGTGCGGACCTCATTCTCCTGATCGTGGCGGCACTCTCCGACCAGCAGCTGCGTGAATTCAGCGCGCTCAGCCGTGAGCTGGGCATGAACGTGCTGGTGGAAACGCACACGCCGGAGGAAGTCGAGCGCGCCGTGGCCGCCGACGCCCGGATCATCGGCGTCAACGTCCGCAACCTCAAGACGCTCGACGTCGACCGTTCCGTTTTCGCCTCCCTCGCCGGGAGCATTCCCTCCGGCGCCGTGGTGGTGGCGGAGTCTGGCGTTCGGAACGCCGACGACGTTGCGCACTACGCGGCGCACGGCGCCAACGCCATCCTCGTAGGGGAGGCGCTCGTCAGCGACGCCACCCCGCGTGAACGAATTGCGGAGTTCACAGCGGCCGGGGCCGCGGCCATCGCCGCCCGGGCCTGAGCTCCCACCCAACCGTGGCACCATCTGTCCGCACGCCGTGTGGACAGATGGCGTCTGACATCAACAAGAAAAAGTGAACAGGATGGTGAGACTGATGGCCGACGCGCCAACAGCCGGCTCTGACCAGGGCTCGGTGGATGCATTCCTGCAGGGAGGCACCTCGCTGCGCCACGCCCCGGGGCCCTACTTCGGCGCCTACGGCGGCCGCTGGATGCCTGAGTCACTGATCGCCGCCCTGGACGAGCTCGAGGACACGTTCGAGAAGGCCAAGGCCGATCCCGGGTTCATCGCCCAGATCGCGGACCTGAACAAGAACTACTCCGGCCGGCCCTCACTCCTGACCGAGGCCAAGCGCTTTGCCGAGCACGCCGGCGGCGTCCGGATCTTCCTCAAGCGCGAGGACCTGAACCACACCGGATCGCACAAGATCAACAACGTGCTGGGCCAGGCACTGCTTGCCAAGCGGATGGGCAAGACCCGCGTCATCGCCGAAACCGGCGCCGGCCAGCACGGTGTGGCCAGCGCCACGGCCGCGGCCCTGCTGGGCCTGGAATGCGTCGTCTACATGGGGGCCGAAGACTGCCGCCGGCAGGCGCTGAACGTGGCCCGGATGGAACTCCTGGGCGCCACGGTCATCCCCGTCACGAACGGTTCGCAGACCCTCAAGGACGCCATCAACGAAGCCCTCCGGGACTGGGTGGCCAACGTCGGCAACACCCATTACCTGCTCGGCACGGCCGCGGGCGCCCACCCGTTCCCGGCCCTGGTCCGCTACTTCCACGAGGTCATCGGCGAGGAGGCCCGCGAGCAGATCCTCGAGCAGGCCGGCCGCCTGCCGGACGCCGTCTGCGCCTGCATCGGCGGCGGCTCGAACGCCATCGGCATCTTCCACGGCTTCCTCGATGACCCGTCCGTGAAGATCTACGGCTTCGAAGCCGGCGGCGACGGCGTCGAGACCGGCCGCCACGCGGCCACCATCACGCTCGGCCGGCCGGGCGTGCTGCACGGCGCCCGGTCCTACCTCATGCAGGACGACGACGGCCAGACCATCGAGTCGCACTCCATTTCGGCCGGCCTGGACTACCCCGGCGTCGGACCCGAGCACTCCTACCTGGCCGACATCGGACGCGTCAGCTACGAGCCGATCACGGACAGCGAAGCCATGGAAGCCTTCCGGCTCCTGTGCCGCACCGAGGGCATCATCCCCGCGATCGAGTCCTCCCACGCCCTCGCGGGCGCCATCAAGGTGGGCCAGCGGCTGGCAGCGGAAGGCGGCAATGCTGCAGAGAAGATCGTGATCGTGAACCTGTCCGGCAGGGGAGACAAGGACGTCGCCACCGCGGCGGAGTGGTTCGACCTCCTGGACAAGGATTCGGCCGAGGCAGCCATCGGCAAGGAAGGGGAGCAGCTGTGAGCACGGCGCAAAACACGAGCAATTCGGCCAGCAGCAACTCGGATACGAGCAAGTCGGCCGTCGCCATCGACAAGGCCCGCGCGGAAGGCCGTGCGGCCCTGATCGGCTACCTGCCCGCCGGGTACCCCAGCGTCGAGGAAACGATCGCCGCCGGCATTGCGCTGGCGCGCAACGGTGCCGACCTGATCGAAATCGGCATCCCGTACTCGGACCCGGTCATGGACGGCCCGGTCATCCAGGCAGCCACCACCGAGGCCCTGGCCAACGGGTTCCACGTCCGCCAGGTCTTCGATGTCGTCGCCGGCATCACCAGCCAGACTGACGCGGCCGTGCTGGTCATGACGTACTGGAACCCCGTGGTCCGGATGGGCGTGGACGAGTTCTCCCGCCGCCTGGCCGAGGCCGGGGGAGCAGGGCTCATCACCCCGGACCTGATCCCGGACGAAGCGGCCGAGTGGATGGACGCGTCCGAGAAGTACGGCCTGGACCGTGTTTTCCTAGTGGCGCCTTCCTCCACACCGGAGCGCATGCGCCGGACCGTGGACGCGAGCCGCGGCTTCGTCTATGCCGTCTCCATCATGGGCGTTACCGGTGCCCGCACCGCCGTGAGCGACGCAGCCACCGGTGTAGTGGCGGCGGCCAAGGCCGCCGGCGCGGAACGCGTGTGCGTTGGCCTCGGCGTCTCCACCGCCGGGCAGGTCGCGGAGATCGCGGCCTACGCGGACGGCGTGATCGTCGGTTCGGCGCTTGTTGCGGCCGTCCGCGACGGCGGCGTGGACGCCGTCGCGCAGCTCACCAAAGACCTCAGTACCGGACTGACCAGGAAGTAACCGCACCCATGCAGACGCTCCTCACCGCAGCCGCACTGGTACAGAACGGCGTGCTTCCAGCAGGTATGGTGCCCGCAAGCATCCCGAGCCCGGACTGGTCCGGGTTCGACATTCCGCTGCCGTGGGGATCGCTCCGCATCCATGCCTACGCCCTGTGCATCCTGGCGGGCATCGTCGTCGGCCTCTGGCTGACGTCCGTCCGCTGGGCCAGGCGCGGCGCGCCCGAAGGGAGCGTCTGGGACATCGCCATCTGGGCCATCCCCTTCGGCATCATCGGCGGCCGGCTCTACCACGTGTTCTCGTCCCCGGACGCGTATTTCGGCCCAGGCTTCGACGGCACCGGGGACCTGTCCCTGATCCCGCAGATCCAGCGCGGCGGCCTCGGAATCTGGGGTGCCGTGGTGCTGGGTGCGTTTGGCGCCTGGATCGGCTGCCGCCGCGCAGGGGTCAAGCTCACGGCCTTCATCGACGCGGCGGCCCCGGGGCTGCTGCTGGCGCAGGCCCTCGGCCGGTGGGGAAACTACTTCAACCAGGAGCTCTTCGGCGGACCCACCACGCTGCCGTGGGGACTCCAGGTGGACCCGGACAACGCCAACTTCCCCGCCGGATACCCCGCGGACACCCTGTTCCACCCCACGTTCCTCTACGAATCGCTGTGGAACATCGCGGGTGTGCTGATCCTCCTGGCCCTCGACCGCCGGTTCCACTTCCGCCGCGGGCGGCTCTTCTGGCTGTATGCCATGTATTACACGCTGGGCCGGGTCTGGATCGAGGCCATGCGGATCGATGACGCCGAACAGATCAGCCTGTTCGGCATCACCACCCGCCTGAACGTCTGGACCAGCATCTTCGTGTTCATCGCCGCCCTGGCGGTGTTCATTGTGCTGGGCCGGCGCAAGGACGGCAACGCGGACAGCGTCTACCTGCCAGGCCGGGAGCCCGCCCCTGCGGTCTCCGAGGAGGCCGACGGCGGGGAGTTGGCGTCCGTTAAGGCCGACGGCGGGAAGCCGGCTGCCGCTGGAACGGCCAGCTCGGCGTCGGGACCGGACACGCCAAAGCATTCCGGTTCCGCCCCCAATGTGACCGGCCATCCGGTCCGTGATACGGACTCTGTTGTCTCAGATAGTGAATCGCGTGATAATCTCCCTGATAACCAAAACGGTTCCGGGCTAGCTTCTGCCCAAACGGAAGCAGTCCCGGCATCCACCGGCGGAACCCCAACCGCCGCGGAGTCGCGGAACACCGGAAAGTCCGGTGGCACAGACGCCGGGACCGCACCGGAGGCCGACAGCTCACGCTAGAAGGCGCCGGTACCAGGGCAGCAGAGAGCTACCGCTCGGAGCGCCCACCACCACAGCGTCGTGGAAGGGGCAACTTCGGTCAGCAGAGAGCTGCTGGCCGGTCAAGCCCGGGGCGGAAGCCTGCGTAACTGTTAGTTCAGCACGTATGCCTGCCCTACAATTTCCAGTAAGCAGTAACACTTTGTTGTGCCCATCACAGAGGCGCTCTGAGTGGGGCCAACGTTGTCCCTTCCATACGCACGATCAGGAGGAAGGACGTCTCCCATGACCCAAACTCTTTCAAGCCCCAGCTGGTCCGAACCGAACCAGCCGGACGCCGCCATGTCGCCGTTCAAGCGGTTTGCGGCGCTCCCCGAGGCATCCGGGCTCTACAACCCGGAGCAGGAGAAGGACGCCTGCGGTCTTGCGATTATCGCCACCCTGCGCGGTGAGCCCGGCTACGACATTGTCGACGCCGCCCTTACCGCCCTGCGCAACCTCGAGCACCGCGGTGCCGTCGGTGCAGATGAGGGAACGGGTGATGGCGCGGGCCTCCTGATGCAGGTGCCGGACGAGTTCTTCCGAGCCGTCACCGAATTCGAGCTCCCGGCCCCCGGCCAGTACGTCGTGGGCACCGCCTTCCTGCCTGCTGAGCAGCGCGAGGCCGACGCCGCCAAGGCCGGCATCGAGGGCCTGGCCGCCGATGAGGGGCTGACAGTCTTGGGCTGGCGCGAGGTTCCCGTCGTCGCCGACCTGGTCGGCGCCATGGCGCGCGCCTGCATGCCGTACTTCTCCCAGCCGTTCTTCGCCTCGGCAACCGGCGAGCAGCTGGACCGCAATGACATCGATGGCCGCGCCTGGCGCATCCGCAAGCGCGCCCAGAACAAGTTCGGCGTCTACTTCCCCTCGCTGTCGTCCCGGACCATCGTCTATAAGGGCATGCTGACCACCGCGCAGCTGGAGCCGTTCTACCCGGACCTTTCGGACAAGCGCTTCAAGACCAAGCTGGCGATCGTCCACTCGCGTTTCTCCACGAACACCTTCCCGTCCTGGCCGCTGGCCCAGCCGTTCCGCACCATCGCCCACAACGGTGAAATCAACACAGTCAAGGGCAACCGGAACTGGATGCGCGCCCGCCAGTCGCAGCTTGCCAACCCGCTGCTGGGGGATTCGCCGGAAGAGCTGTTCCCGATCTGCACGCCCGGCGCGTCCGACTCCGCGTCCTTCGACGAGGTGGCCGAGCTGCTGTGGCTGTCCGGCCGCCCCATCACGCACTCCATCATGATGATGATCCCCGAGGCCTGGGAAAACCACGCCACAATGGATCCGGCACGCCGTGCGTTCTACGAATACCACTCACTCCTGATGGAACCCTGGGACGGCCCCGCCGCCGTGTCGTTCACCGATGGCAACCTCGTGGGCGCCACCCTGGACCGCAACGGCCTGCGCCCCGGCCGCTACTGGATCACCGAGGACGGCCTGGTCGTCTTCGCCTCCGAGGTGGGCGTCATCGACGTCGAACCCTCCAAGGTGGTCAAGAAGGGCCGCGTCTCGCCCGGCAAGATGTTCCTGGTGGACACCGAGGCCGGCCGCATCATCGGTGATGAAGAGGTCAAGGCCGAGGTCGCCGCCGCGAACCCCTGGGCCGAGTGGCTCAAGGACAACCTGATCGACCTCAAGAACCTGCCCGAACGTGAGCACGTGGTGCACACGGCCGCGTCCGTGAACATTCGCCAGCGCACCTTCGGCTACACCACCGAAGAGCTGAAGATCCTCCTGGGCCCGATGGCCCGCACCGGTGCCGAGCCGCTCGGTGCCATGGGCTCCGACACCCCGGTGGCCGTGCTGTCCAAGCGCCCTCGCCTGCTCTTCGACTACTTCGTGCAGTCCTTCGCGCAGGTCACAAACCCGCCGCTGGACGCCATCCGGGAAGAGCTGGTCACCTCCCTGACCTGTGCCATCGGCCCCAACGGCAACCTCCTGGACACCAAGCAGGTGCGCCAGCCGCAGGTCTCCCTGCCGTTCCCGGTGATCAACAACGACCAGCTCGCCAAGATCGCCAACATTGAGAACGCCGAGGGCGACAAGGTTGCCATGAAGGTCCGCGGCCTCTACCGGCCCGAGGGCGGGGAGAACGCCCTGCGCGCCCGGCTTACCGAAATCTGCGAGCAGGTTTCCGGTGCCATCAACCGCGGCGTGCAGTACGTGGTCCTCTCGGACCGCGACTCCAACGCCCAGTGGGCCCCGATCCCGTCCCTGCTGCTGGTCAGCGCCGTGCACCACCACCTGCTGCGCAGCGCCAACCGCACCAAGACCGCCCTGGTGGTCGAGGCCGGCGACGTGCGCGAGACGCACCATGTGGCTGTCCTGGTGGGCTACGGCGCCTCCGCCGTGAACCCGTACCTGGCCATGGAGTCCGTCGAGCAGCTCATCGCTGCCGGCGACGTGGTGGGCGTGACCCCGCAGGACGGCGTCTACAACCTGATCAAGGGGCTCGGCAAGGGCGTCCTGAAGATCATGTCCAAGATGGGCATCTCCACCGTGGCGTCCTACACCGGCGCCCAGACGTTCGAGGCGCTGGGCCTGGGCCAGGAGCTCGTGGACGAATTCTTCGCCGGCACGCACTCCCAGCTGGGCGGCGTGGGCCTGGACGTCATCGCGGCCGAGGTTTCCGCGCGGCACCAGATGGCCTACCCGGAGGGCGGCATCGAGCAGCCGCACCGGCCCCTGCTGGGCGGCGGCGAGTACCAGTGGCGCCGCGACGGCGAACCGCACCTCTTCAACCCGGAGACGGTTTTCCGGCTGCAGCACGCGACGCGTGAGCGCCGCTACGACATCTTCAAGGCGTACACCAAAGGCGTGGACGACCAGTCCGAGAACCTGATGACCCTCCGCGGTCTGCTCAAGTTCAAGGACGGCGTGCGGCCCGCCGTTCCGCTCGAGGAAGTCGAGCCGGTCTCCAGCATCGTCAAGCGCTTCTCCACGGGCGCCATGAGCTACGGCTCCATCTCGAAGGAAGCCCACGAGACCCTCGCGATCGCCATGAACCGGCTGGGCGGCAAGTCCAACACCGGTGAAGGCGGCGAGGACGTGGACCGCCTGCTGGATCCGGAACGCCGTTCGGCCGTCAAGCAGATTGCCTCGGGCCGCTTCGGTGTCACGAGCCTCTACCTGAGCAACGCCGACGACATCCAGATCAAGATGGCCCAGGGCGCCAAGCCCGGTGAAGGCGGCCAGCTGATGGCCCAGAAGGTGTACCCCTGGGTTGCCCGGACGCGCCACTCGACTCCCGGCGTCGGACTCATCTCCCCGCCCCCGCACCACGACATCTACTCGATCGAGGACCTCGCGCAGCTCATCTACGATGCGAAGCGCGCGAACCCCTCGGCCCGGGTGCACGTCAAACTCGTCTCCGAGGTGGGCATCGGCACAGTTGCCGCCGGCGTCACCAAGGCCAAGGCCGACGTCGTGCTTGTTTCCGGGCACGACGGCGGAACCGGCGCCTCGCCGCTGAACTCGCTCAAGCACGCCGGTGTGCCGTGGGAGCTGGGTCTCGCAGAGACCCAGCAGACCCTCATGCTCAACGGCCTGCGCGACCGCGTGGTGGTACAGGTGGACGGCCAGCTCAAAACCGGCCGCGACGTCGTGATCGCCGCGCTGCTTGGCGGCGAGGAATTCGGCTTCGCCACGGCGCCGCTGGTGGTTGAGGGCTGCATCATGATGCGCGTCTGCCACCTGGACACCTGCCCGGTGGGCGTTGCCACGCAGAACCCCGAGCTGCGAGCCCGCTTCAGCGGCAAGCCGGAGTTCGTGGTCAACTTCTTCGAGTTCCTGGCCGAGGAAGTCCGCGAGATCCTCGCGGAGCTCGGTTTCCGGAGCATCGAGGAGGCGATCGGCCACGCCGAAATGCTGGACACCCAGGAGGCCATCAGCCACTGGAAGGCCGAAGGCCTGGACCTGGATCCGATCCTGCACGGCCTCGAGTTTGACGACGACGCCCCGCTGCGGAACCTGACCGGCCAGAACCACGAGCTGGACAAGCATTTCGACCAGCGGCTCATCACCATGGCCGCCGAGGCGCTGACCGACCGTGCCCCGGTGAAGATCACGGTTGACGTCATCAACACCGACCGCTCGGTGGGCACCATGCTCGGCCACGTCGTGACCAAGACATTCGGCACGGACGTGCTGGCCACGGACACAATCGACATCACGCTGAACGGCACCGCCGGGCAGTCGCTGGGTGCGTTCCTGCCTGCCGGCATCACGCTGCGCATGTACGGCGACTCCAATGACTACGTCGGCAAGGGCCTCTCCGGCGGCCGGATCATCGTCCGCCCGGACCGCACCAACGTGTTCCAGGCGGAACGTAACGTCGTCGCCGGCAACGTGATCGGCTACGGCGCGACGAGCGGCGAGATGTTCCTGCGCGGCCAGGTGGGCGAACGCTTCCTGGTGCGCAACTCGGGCGCCACCGCGGTGGTCGAAGGCATCGGCGACCATGGCTGTGAGTACATGACCGGTGGCCAGACGCTGATCATCGGCCGCACCGGCCGCAACTTCGGCGCGGGCATGTCCGGCGGTACGGCCTACGTGCTGGACCTGGACACAGCCCGGGTCAACAAGGAAGCCCTGCAGTCCGGCGAACTCCAGCTCCTCGAGCTGGACGCCGAGGACCGCGATATTGTCCACGGCCTGCTGGTCAAGCACGTGGAGGAAACCGAATCCCAGCTGGCTGCGCGTCTGCTCGATAACTTCGACGACACCGCTGCCCGCATTACCAAGGTGCTGCCGCGCGACTACGCCGCAGTGCTGCAAACCCGTCTTGACGCCATCGAAGAGGGCCTGGACCCCGACGGCGAAGAAGTTTGGTCTCGAATCCTGGAGGTGACCGGTGGCTGATCCACGCGGATTTCTGAAAGTACGTCAGCGTGAAACCCAGCCGCGCCGTCCCGTTCCCGTCCGCATCATGGACTGGAAGGAAGTTTACGAGGCCCAGGAAAAGGGTGTCCTGAAGAGCCAGGCCGGCCGCTGCATGGACTGCGGCGTGCCGTTCTGCCACCAGGGATGCCCGCTGGGCAACCTGATTCCCGAGTGGAACGATCTCATGTGGCGGGACAAGGGCGAGGAAGCGATTGAGCGGCTGCATGCCACCAACAACTTCCCCGAATGGACCGGCCGGCTCTGCCCCGCCCCGTGCGAGGCGTCCTGCGTGCTGGGCATCAACCAGCCCGCGGTGACCATCAAGCAGGTCGAGGTGTCCATCATCGATGAGGCCTTCGACAACGGCTGGGTCAACCCACTGCCCCCGCACCGCCTCACCGGCAAGACGGTCGCCGTCGTCGGTTCCGGCCCTGCCGGCCTGGCGGCTGCCCAGCAGCTGACGCGCGTTGGCCACACCGTGGCCGTCTACGAACGGGACGACAAGATCGGCGGCCTGCTGCGGTACGGCATCCCCGACTTCAAGATGGAAAAAGAGCAGGTGGACCGCCGGCTCGAGCAGATGAAGGCCGAAGGCACCCGCTTCCGCACCGGCGTCGCCGTCGGTACGGACGTCACTTGGGAGCAGCTGCGCCGCCGCTACGACGCCGTGGTTATCGCCACGGGTGCAACGGTGCCGCGTGACCTGCCCATTCCGGGCCGCGATTTCGACGGCGTGCACTTCGCCATGGATTACCTGGTGCCGTCCAACCGCGTGGTGGCGGGCGAGTCCCCGGAGAACCACATCGACGCCCGCGGCAAGCACGTGGTCATCCTCGGCGGCGGCGACACCGGTGCGGACTGCATCGGTACGGCACACCGCCACCAGGCAGCCTCGGTGACCACCCTGGCCATCGGCAAGCAGCCGCCGCTGGAACGCGCCGGCCACCAGCCGTGGCCGACATTCCCCACCCTGTTCGAGGTGGCCAGCGCCCACGAGGAAGGCGGTGAGCGCACGTACCTCGCCTCTACCGTTGAGTTCGTGGGCGAGGACGGCAAGCTGACCGGTGTCAAGGTTGCCGAGACCGAATTCGTGGACGGCAAGCGCCTCCCGAAGGCCGGCACCGAGCGGATCATCCCCGCCGACCTGGTGTTCCTGTCCCTGGGCTTCACCGGAGCGGAACCCGCCGGCATCACCGAGCAGGTCAGTGCCGAGTTCGACGGCCGCGGCAACGTGGCCCGTGACGGCTATTACATGACCAACACCGAGGGTGTCTTCGTGGCGGGCGACGCCGGCCGCGGACAGTCCCTGATCGTGTGGGCCATTGCCGAGGGCCGTGCCGCCGCCGCGGCGGTGGACAAGTTCCTGATGGGCAGCACCATCCTTCCTGCACCCGTGGCTCCGACGGACCGCGCCATCGCTGTCCTGTAGCGCGCCTCCCTCCGTGGCGGCCGATCCGGGGATGAAATTCATCTCCGCGACAACTTAACCAATGCAAGTGACAAATAGGGTAGGTATATGAGACGCGCAAAGATTGTGGCCACCTTCGGACCGGCCATTGCCAGCTACGAAAACACCCTCGCGGTGCTGGAAGCCGGCGTTGATGTAGCCCGCATGAACATGAGCCACGGTGACTACTCCGTGCATGACAACACCTATGAAAATGTCCGCAAGGCCGCCTCCGACCTGGGCAAGGCCGTGGCGATCATGGCTGACCTGCAGGGCCCCAAGATCCGCCTGGGCCGCTTCGTCGATGGTCCGCACCAGCTGGCCGTGGGGGACATCTTCACGATCACCACTGAGGACGTGCCCGGCACCAAGGACATCTGCTCCACCACGCTCAAGAGCCTTACCGAGGACGTCAACCCGGGCGACGCCCTGCTGATCGACGACGGCAAGGTGGCGCTGCGTGCCATCGAGGTGGACGACGTCAAGGTTGTCGCCAAGGTGACCGTCGGTGGTTTTGTGTCCAACAACAAGGGCATCAACCTCCCGGGTGTTGCCGTCAACGTCCCCGCACTGAGCGAAAAGGACGAGGACGACCTGCGCTGGGCCATGCGCCGCGGCGTGGACATGGTTGCACTGTCCTTCGTGCGTGACGCCGCGGACATCAAGCGAGTCCACGAAATCATGGACGAAGAGGGACGCCGCGTACCGGTGATCGCCAAGATCGAGAAGCCGCAGGCCGTTGACCAGCTGCACGAGATCATTGACGCCTTCGACGCCATCATGGTTGCCCGCGGCGACCTGGGTGTGGAGCTTCCGCTGGAGGAAGTGCCGATCGTGCAGAAGCGCGCCATCGAACTGGCGCGCCGCTGGGCCAAGCCGGTCATCGTGGCCACGCAGGTTCTCGAGTCCATGATCGACAACCCGCGCCCGACCCGTGCAGAGGCCTCCGACTGCGCCAACGCAGTGCTCGACGGCGCGGACGCGGTCATGCTCTCCGGCGAGACCAGCGTGGGCAAGTACCCGATCGAGACGGTCAAGACCATGGCCCGGATCATCGAGTCCACCGAGGAGCACGGCCTGGAGCGCGTCCCCCCACTGGGCACCAAGCCCAAGACCCGCGGTGGCGCCATCACCCGTGCCGCCGTCGAAATCGCCGACCAGCTGGACGCCAAGTACATTTGTACGTTCACGCAGTCCGGTGACTCGGCTCGCCGCCTGTCCCGCCTCCGTCCGATCAAGCCGGTTTTCGCGTTCACTCCGGTGGAGCACGTGTGGAACCAGCTGGCGCTGACCTGGGGCATCCAGCCGCAGCTGGTTGCCATGGTGGGCCACACGGATGAAATGACCGCGCAGGTGGACCGCAGTCTGCTGGACATGAACCTGGTGGAAGACGGCGACCTCGTGGTCATCGCTGCCGGTTCCCCTCCCGGAAAGGCGGGTTCGACCAACTCGCTGAAGGTCCACAAGGTGGGCGACCTCGCCGACACCCCGCGCCTGGGTGAGGCTTCCGAGAAGAAGGAAAAGCTCGGCCCGTGGCCGGAAAAGAAGAAGAAGAACAAGGACAAGGCTGCAGCGGGTCCCGCTGAGTAGCCTGACCTGAAAGGGAGGATCCCCGCTACCGGTTTGCTGGTGGCGGGGATCCTCTTTTTTGGTTTTTCTTGGTTTCCGTGGCTTTTTTTGGCTCTTTGGCGCGGAAAACGGAGGGACCCCGGCGCGATGCCGGGGTCCCTCCTTACTTGCTGCTTCTTGGCGTTAGTTGACCTGGTTGATGATGGTCTCGGCCACTTCGCGCATGCTGAGACGGCGGTCCATCGAGGTCTTCTGGATCCAGCGGAAGGCTTCCGGCTCCGTCAGGCCCATCTTGGTGGTCAGCAGGCTCTTGGCGCGTTCCACGAGCTTGCGGGTGGCGAACTGCTCCTGCAGGTCGGTGACCTCGGCTTCGAGGGCCTTGATCTCCTCGTGGCGGGACAGCGCGATCTCCAGGGCGGGGATCAGGTCGGCGGGCGTGAACGGCTTCACCACGTAGGCCATGGCACCGGCATCGCGGGCGCGCTCCACGAGTTCCTTCTGGCTGAACGCGGTCAGGAGCACCACGGGGGCGATGCGTGCCTTGACGATCTTCTCGGCTGCGGAGATGCCGTCCATGACGGGCATCTTCACGTCCATGAGGACCAGGTCCGGCTTGAGCTCCTCGGCCAGCTGCACGGCCTTCTCGCCGTTGTCGGCCTCGCCGATGACGTCGTAGCCCTCGCCCCGCAGGATTTCGATGATGTCGAGGCGGATGAGGGTTTCGTCTTCGGCCACGACGACGCGGCGCGCGGGCTGGGACGTTTTGTTTGACTCCGTCGGTTCTGACACGGGATCTCCTTGAAAAGGTACGGCGGGACTATGACTATCTTAGTTGGGCCCCGCGCTTGTACTTGGATCGGCATGGCTTGTTGCGACGGCGGTGGCGCGATTCTGGGTTTTAGCCTATCTGCATGTAGAGTAATTCCGCGCACTGGTAGTGGCTGCGTTGATCACACTTAGCTGTGAGCTTACGATTGTTACTCCGTGTACTCCGCGCCCGAGTGGCGGAATTGGCAGACGCGCCGCACTCAAAATGCGGTATCGAAAGGTGTGTGGGTTCGAGTCCCACCTCGGGCACAGTATTTGCGCAGGTCAGGGGCTATTTGGCCGTGAGGGTGTGCACAAAAGCTCGTTTTCTGTGCACACCAGGCCTAAAATTTTGCCCATGGCCAGCATCTGGGAGCGTAAAAAGGCAGACGGATCGACCTCGTTCACAGTCCGCTGGCGCAACCCGAAAACGCGGAAGCAAGAAGGAATCACCTTCGCCACCGCCGCCGAGGCCCAAACGCTGAAACGGCTCCTGGACGCGAACGACCAATCGTTCGAAATCGCGCAGCACGCGATGGTCAAGAACCAGACGAAGGCCCCTACTGTCGCGGCCGTCATTCAAGAACACATCGATCTGCTCGTGCGACCGTCCGTAGGGACGGTCCACACGTATCAAACGATGCTGAAGCTGCATATCGCCGACGTCATAGGGCACATCCCGGTCGACAAGCTCGACTATCGGCACGTGACCCACTGGATCAAGTCGATGCAGGCCAAGGGCAGGTCGCCCAAGACGATCAAGAACAACCATGCCCTGATCTATGGGGCCATGGAGACGGCTGTGATGTTGCGCTACCGGAAGGACAACCCGTGCCAGCGTGTCCAGCTTCCGTCCAGCGAGAAGGCGGAGGACGAGGCCCGGTTCCTGACGCATGCTGAATTCGGGCTCATCCTCGAGTGCATGGGTGAGCGGTACAAGGCATTTACGGAGTTCCTGGTGATGACGGGACTCCGCTTTGGAGAGGCGACTGCCGTAACTGTGGCTGACGTCGATCTGATGTCCAAGCCGGCGACGATCCGGATCAACAAGGCATGGAAACGCGGCGCGAATTCGGAGTACTACATCGGCGCGACCAAGACGGGTGCCGGGAAGCGGACGGTATCGCTCAATCCCCACCTGGTGGACATCCTCGTCCCGCTGGTGGCCAGCCGGCCCGGGACCGACCTTCTCTTCACGACCCCCAAGGGTGAGCGGATCATTCACAAGCTCTACTGGCATCACTACTGGGTCCCCGCGGTGGATGCTGCGCAAGCGCGCGGACTGACCAAGTCGCCGCGAATCCACGATCTGCGCCATACCCATGCATCTTGGCTGATCCAGGACGGCGTTTCCCTGTTCACGGTCTCTCGGCGGCTGGGGCACGCTTCCACTCGTACGACGGAGCAGGTCTACGGCCACCTGATGCCGCAAGCCCTCCAGGATGCCGCTGACGCTGTCGAGAGATCTGCCGTGATCTGGCGTAGTTAGTCCGGCACGTTCGACGTCTACGAGGATTTCTGGCGAGCCTGCGCCCGGCTCCCAATGACTCGGACGGATGATGGCGACTGAGCGGTGCGTCGGACTTCGCGCAACTGGGCAATCTCTTTCAGGTGGACCGAGGTAAACACGATCTTCCCCTTGCCCCAGACTGAATGGGGGAACTCGCCTTTTGTGGCCCCGTCGCGGAGCCACGCCTCGGAACACTTGAGAACCGAAGCAGCTTCGGCGGGTTCGAAGAATTCGAGTTTCATGCTGCTTCGGTCCCTTCGTCGACGGCGGCGTTGCCCCTTGTTTGGTCCAGCACTAGCTCATGGAGCCAGTAACCGCCGGCTGCATGACCGGGATTATCGAAGGGAGGTTTACTGGCGGCCCCTGGGGCGCCATGAGGTGCGCCCATGTTCCTCGGGACATGGGCCCGCTGTTCGTCGTCCAGGGTTCGGGCTCTATTCCTCGGCGTGCAGGGCGAGCCAGGCGACAAAGTCGCTGCGGTTGATTCGAAGATGCCGGCCGATTCGATAGGCCCGCGGCCCGACGTGCTTGGCACGCCACTGGTAGAAAGTCTGCTCAGGGATCTGTAGCTGCGCGCAGATTTCCTTGGGAGTCAGCCATGTTTCATCCGCGGCTTCGGTGTTGTGACTGCGTTCTGGAAGTGAGGTCATAAGGGTCTCCGTCGTGCTTGCCAGCACGATGGCCAGCTCGGTTCCTAGTTCATGGGGGAAGAGCCAAGGGGCGGCATGACGGTGCCGGTGAAGCTTTCTGCGAGGGCCTCAACCTGCCGCTGGACTTGCTCGGCGCAGGCGTCGAACTGACTGGACGAGTGTTGCACCAAGCCGGCTTGCCGCAGGAGCAACAGCTGTCGGCGAATGGTGGATGGTGACGCGCGAAGCCCAGTACCGATCTGACCGCAGGTTGATGGGCCGTTTCGCAGTAGGAAACGGATGATTTGGCTTCGCGTTCGGTTCATCAGGATGTTCGACATGGAGAGACCACAACCCAAGAATGTGCGGGACCTGCTGCTGTAGACGGGTCTACAGCAGCAGGTTACTCTCGACGCGATCATGTTGGAAGAGGCGCGCCGTGGAAATGATCGTGAACGGAATCGGATAGTCAGGTGACGGCGTGCCTCCTGACGGGTGAGGGGTACGACATGCAGGATCATCCGCAAATTACAGCGTTCCGGGAGGCGGCCCGAATCCTCGGTGCGGATCGCTACTGGCACCACGGTTCAACGGGAGAGCAGGTAGAGCTCTTGCGCGCGCTGAGAGACGTCCTTACGGAAGTTTGCTTCCAGGTGGATGCTCACCGCGTGCTGCCGCGGGCCGTTTTACAGATTTGCCAGGATCTGGCTGCTCCGGGAATTCGGGACGTACCAGCTCCGCCGTCGGCAGGCTTCGTGCTGGTGTCTTACCTGGACGCCCGGATTGAGCAGTTGATTGCCGACTCGAACGGCTCAGGGAATACTGGGGCGGAGGGGAGCCGCGGGTACTGACAGGCACCGCCGGTCCCCGGTTGCTGATCGAGGAGGGGTCCATGTGGGGTGCCGAGTCTGGGCGTGGTGATGCACTGTCCCCGCAGGCCCAGCTGGCACGTCGGCTGAATCTGCTGCTCGATGCTGCGGTGGCCGAACGGGGCAAGCCCTTGACGTTCAGGGAAGTTCAGGCCGAGCTCGCGGATAGGGGCATCAAGTTGTCCCGTGCACGCTGGTTTTATATGAAAGAGGGAACAGGCCGCCTGGTCAGGGATCCGGCTTTGCTCGCGGGGTTGTGCAGCATCTTCAAGGTCGATCCGTCGTATCTGCTCGGGAACGACACCGAGCTGCCCGAGCGCATTGATTCGCAGCTCGAATTCGTTAAGTCTCTGAGGGCGGCTCGAGTGAAGTCCTTCGCCGCCCGGACCCTGGGGGACGTGTCGCCTGAGACGTTGAGGGCTATCTCTGAATATCTGAACAAGGACATTGGGCGGCATCCCGAGGTCGAGCAAGCTGCCGCTAGTCCTCCAGAAGATACTCAAGGTGGGCGGCCAGAAGCTCCCTGATCCGTATTGGGTTCGCTGAATATCGGGGTGACCTGCCGTGCCGCCGCCCGGGTTCTACGTCGACTACAACCGCGCCAGCGTCCTCAAGCGCAAGCAGGTGCTTCGCGACGCTTGGCTCGCCGGCGCTGACCGCCGCCACGATATCCCCTCTGGTTGCCGGGCCATGCGCTGAAAGATAGCGCAGGATCTCATTCCGTGCTCTGTTGCCGAACGTGGCCACAGCAGCCTCGACGTCGGCGGACCAGGCGTCGTCGTGAGGCTGCGTAATCCTAGGCATAGGACCATTCTTGTCGAACGCTCCAAGAAAAGTAAGACTCGCAGTCTTGACGATACTTTAGTTATCTTTGACAATAGTTTCCATAGTCTCCTTGTAGTCGTGGTTGGCTTTGGTTATTGGCCGCCACATTGAGGCGCCGGACTCGCTGGGCGCCGAATTTAGTGGATTATCTACTCAAAGCGGTGAAGGCCATGCGGCTCGAAACCAGGGCAGATCAAGCCCGACAAGATCAAGAAATCAAGTTTGACGTTGATGTCTCCCTCCGCAGGCCTCCGGAAGGCCCTGCAGCCACCGTTCCCGTGGATCAGATCATGGTGGCCGTTGATAGCATGCGTCCCTACGTTGTATCGCATCTGTCCCGCATCGGCCGGGCCTGCGACTCGGACGACGTGCTGCAGGACATTAGGGTCGCCGTGTGGGATGGAGTGGGGCGGGGCCGGTACCGGCAGTTGCCAGGTGTTCCCTTCACCGCCTGGGTTCAGGGGGTCTGCTGCCATGTCTGCGCCGCTTACATCCGTCGGGAATTACGCCATCAAACACTCCCGCTCCTCGTCGATCCGGAAGGTGGCGAAGGGGCGGCGTCGGGCATTGCCGCAGCCTTTCTCAGTATGGACCGGGCAGGGAATCGGAGTGCTGACAGGGTCATCGATCAGGATTGGGCCCGGACGATTATAGAACTGACTCGTTCCAGCGTTCCTGGTGGAATATGGGAACTTGCCGTTGGCAGTCTGACGGGACCTCGAGGGTATGGTCCGCCCTCGCCTCAGGACCGCCGCCGGTGGCATGCCGTGACACTGGTCCGGCAGACGGCGAGGACGGTAGAGAAGGCTCTAGAGGTTGAGCCGACGGCTGTCTGCAGCATCTATGACCTGTGCGAGCAGGCTGCGGCCTGCCTGCCAACGGTGGCGCTTCGCCGAACTGCCGCCGCTGTCGTCCGTCCGGGAGTGCGTGGGCTAGAACGGGCCAAAGCACTGGGGGCATTAGCCGCAGAGCTTGGTGTGACCGAGCGCTATGTTGCCGTCCAGATCGGGCACGCCCGAAGGCTTTATCAAACCTCATGGAGGATCATCCGTTCCGCGATGCAGTCTGTTGGCTGATCATGTTGCGGGCCAGTCATCTCGCCATGAGTAAGGTGAGGAGGCAGATATGTGGTCATCGCGGATAGGGTTCCACTCTGGTCCAGGCAGGCGTCATTGGTGGCTGATAGTGATTACTGCTGTGGCGGTATCTGCCGCCGTATTCCTCGCACCGCGTCCCACGCAGGTGCCGGCAGCGCCGTCGTCCCCGCAAATGCCGGCATTACCAACGTCTGAGCCATCGACCAAGCCTTCTACTGCTCCACGGACTGATCCGCCAGCGCCGGTCCCCGGCACCGCGAGCGGTGACGCGCCTCGGACTGCTGATTACCGCAAGCTCGCCGCGGTGGCCGCGAAGGCGGTCTATACATGGGATACGCGGACGGCGTCCTACTCAGAGGTTTACGCCAAGCTTCGCAACTGGTGGAACGT
This sequence comes from Arthrobacter sp. NPDC056493, assembly GCF_042795115.1. NCBI lineage: Bacteria > Bacillati > Actinomycetota > Actinomycetes > Micrococcales > Micrococcaceae > Arthrobacter > Arthrobacter sp. NPDC056493. Next base: position 119,090 of record NZ_JBHTSL010000004.1, read on the forward strand.
GCTGCCGGATGGATCCAACCCACTTGCGGTATTTGTGCAGGAGTTCGAAGCGACTGGGATCAATGCTGGAAGCTATGCCTCTTTGGCTGGGCAGCAGGCGCATCGGAGTGCGGTGGTGCAGTCTCTTCGGTGCGACGTCGAGTTGGCCAAGGTAAGGGAGCGACCTGCGCCGTGGGCGGGACTGCACGTGTGCACCGTTGCCCTACGGGTCCTGGACCAAACGAGTTCTTCCCGCTACGCGTACACAGCGCCGGTCAGCGTCATGATGAACTGTCCGCCGGCTGATACGGCTCCCGCCGATCACTGCGTTGTCGTCGGCTTCTACGCCGCTGCGAGCAGGATCGTTTACTGATGCCGGCGCCAGCCTTGCTTGCGTCCCTGGTCAAGCGCCGTGTGATTCTGCGGACCGCGGTGGCCGCAGCTACAACCCTTGTTATGGTGGGTGCTGTTGCGTTTTCGGCCTGCGTGGCGGTGCTCGGCATGGGCAGTGTTAGTGCGGAGTTCGCCTGCCCGCCGGAGGGGACGAGTGGTGGCCTGGCCACCGAAGATGCAGTCCCTGTGAACATCGTTCCTGGCAGTGAAGCGCCAGCCGGGCTGTCCCCCCGACAAGCCGCCGTTGCGCGGGGGTACATATCCGTCGGCAAACAGTTGGGTGTGCCTCGTGATGGCCAGATCGTTGCGATCATGATGGCGCTGCAGGAGTCCAGCCTTAGGGTCCTGGCCAACTCGAACGTTCCTGCGTCCCTTCGCTTTCCCCATGACGGCGTCGGCAGCGACCACGATTCCCTTGGCACCGCCCAGCAACGTCCGGCGGCGGGCTGGGGGAGTGTCGAGCAGCTAATGGACCCGACATACAACGTGCGAGCGTTCTATGGCGGTCCGAATGGGCCGAATCACGGCAGCCCTCAAGGGTTGCTGGACATTCCGGGCTGGCAGTTTATGAGTAAAGGTCAGGCTGCACAGGCGGTCCAGGTTTCAGCATTTCCTGAGCTGTATGCCCGGTGGGAGCGTCAGGCCTCCGCCATCGTCGAATCGCTCAGCGATGGTGTGGCCACAAGTAGCTGCATCGAGGCGCCCGACGCCTCCACGCCGGCCCTACAGCACGCGAATCTCACCCCGATCCGGAAGGACATCCTGCGGTTCACCCAAGCAGGTCTCGGGGGCAGGTACGTTTGGGGCGGGACAGCATTCAAGGCGTGGGACTGCTCGGGATACGTCCAATGGATATACCGGCAAGTAGGAATCAATCTGCCGCGCGTGGAGCAGTGGAGGGTGGGCGTTAGGACTCGCACCCCACAGCCAGGTGACTTGGTCGTCCAGAACGCGCAGGGGTCCAACAACTGGGGACACGTTGGCATTTACGCAGGCGACGGCAAGATGTACAGCGCACTGAACCCGGCGGCGGGCACCCTGTTGCATCCGGTCGCCTGGAATTCGGATACCGCATACTTCGATCTTTTGAGGTGAAGTTGCCACAGGAGTCAACAACGCGCGAGCGGAACTTCCTCCGGCGGAAGTTCCGGGCGAACCCTGATGAAGCGCAGGGCATTCCTGAAGGCTTGTCCCGATCAGGAACTGTCCGCGGATACCTCGACCATAAGCGGCTTCACGAGCGTCATAGCGACCGGTGACGCATCACGGTTGAACCGGTCTACTGTGCTTCCCTTTACCGTGGCCGGCCAAGCCAAGGGCGATGACCCTCAGGAGGCTTCAGTCATCGTACAAGAATCTCTCCGTCGGCCGGTCGATTGCTCCGACTACCGTGACGCAGATAATGTCCATCTGGGACCATCGCTGACATTTCAGCGACATCCGTTGACCACCCAAATATGGTTGGAGTCGCCCTTAAAGATCAGGCCTTCCAGCTCCGCCGCGGGGAGATCATTGAACCACTGCAGGGCGACGCCAGGTCCGTGGTCAAAAGGATAGGGAAAGTGGGGGAGTCCAGTTGGTGGCGACCGCTTCTATCAGTGCCCTGCGCTCCGGCAGCCGTAGGCTCCTAGCATCATGGCCGGCTGCGCAGTGGATGTCGAACGCCACGAAATTCGCTGGGCATTCGTTGGCCAGGGCTCCCAGCCGATTCTTTCCGACGCTGAGTTGTTGCTGGAACTCAAAGCTCAGCCTTCCGTCCTCTACACCGCGGCCTCCGTCCACAATGCAGCCAACGACAGGAATCATGTCGTTGGCTGCGGCCGCGAGTTCGGGGAAATACCCCGTCAACTCCTCACCCTGACGAGACTACAACCTCACCTGCTTGCGGTCGCGAAAAACCAAGATTCGGTAGCCGTCAAACTTCGGTTCAAAAGCATCTGGCAAGACGTCAGGCCAAGGTACACTCTTCACTGCCTTCGCCAGCACCACCTCTAGTGGTGGGTGAAGCGCCGAGGGAATCATCTCACCGGACTGCGCCATGCCCTCAGAATAGGCTCCTTCGGAGGTTGCAACCCATTGAGGGGTGGCGTGGGGACCGGCACCGCCCGATCATCTCTCCCGTGAAGATCCCCAGCCGGAGCTCATCGCAGTCTCGTAACCACAGGGTTTCGAGACTCCGAGATTTGGACGCGAATGGGAATTGGACGTCCCGGTGAACTTTTCCGGCCAGCGCCGTCGCTGCCACCTCTCCACCTGTCATGGGCTCGTCTTAAGAGCACAGGGCGGAGGCGTCAGCCTTATCTCGGTGGGAAGTTAACCCAACCCAGTAGGCAGCGAGAACGGCGGGAGCTCCTTGCGACACGTGAAGTCGCGTGACCGAGATTCAACTATTGTCGAGGGATGGAAGTTCGCTATCCCGAAGACGTTTTCACGCCCCGGACCATCGTTACGCCGGACATGTTTGAGCGCAGGAATGAGCCCGACTTGGAAGGGCTTCCGGGCCTCCAGGACAGCCTTCAGGATGCCCTGCGGGAACGCGGCGGTCAGGTACTCCTGTACGGCGATACTGGCGTCGGTAAGTCTTCCCTCCTGAAGTACGCGGCGGAGGACGAAGTGCTGGATTATGTTCTCGTCGAGTGCAGTACCGGGATGTCCTACGACGACATGTTGGAGGCCGCGATCCGTCAGATGGTCGACGTCAAGGAGATAAGCCGAACGGTCAAAGTCTCGGGCTCAGTGGAGGTCACGGCAGAAGGGGGCGTGCCCTGGATTACGAAGCTCTCCGGAAAGTTCAAAGGCGAAACGGGCAAGGATAAAACATTCGAGGTCCGTGACAAGGCGGCGCTTGACGTCCTTACCGAGGCGATGGACAAGGCTGACAAATGGCTGATAGTCCTAGACAACTTCCAGAACATTAAAGACCCTGCGGTTCGGGAGCGAGTCGCCCAAGGCATGGAGATCCTCTCCGACCGTGCGGGACGTTCCGAAGGCCGGGACTTCAAATTTGTCGTTATCGGGATTGCATCCGACGCCGCCACACTGCTGGGGGATTCACGCTCCTATGGCAGGCGGACGACGGAGCTAGGGGTTCCCCGCATGCCTGATGACGAGATCGCTGAGATACTCCGGCGGGGCTTCCAGATACTTGATATCAACGTTGAAGACTCGCTCGTAGAACACCTCGTGTTCTACAGCGATGGTTTCCCCTACTTTGCCCACCTGTTGGGGTTGGAGATCGCACGGGCCACTCGGCGAGCTGGCGAGGACACAGTGACTCCCGTGAGCCTCGACGTTGCCCTGAAGCGGGCGGCGAAGGCGGTTTCCAGTTCCTACGCAGAACGTATTCGGCTGGCGTACGAAGCGGGCGGAGATGTCCAGCCGCGAAGGCGTATTTTAGGCCTCCTAGCTAAGTCTCCCGAGCGGGTCTGGACTGCAACGGAGGTGGTGGACCTCTGGGAAGCTGCGTACTCCGAGTCGCGTCCGGGCCTGCACTCTTCGCTCGGCAAGTTGGCGGAGGAAAAGTACGGAAAAATCCTAGTTCGCAGGGGAACGAAGCGACGCTACGTATTCGCATTCAGCGACCCTCACCTGCGCCCGTACCTCCGCATAACCCTTGCCGAAGAGGAAAAGGACGCGGCTTCCTACGCGGACCTGTTGAAGTTAGCGGCCGGCCTCAGGATTTTAGCTGACGAGACGGCCAGCACGCTGCGACGCTGGAGATCCTACGAGTCGAAGTCGCCCGCAGATGAAGGCACGAAGCAGAACTCAGAGCCGGGCTCCGGTCCCAATGAGGAGCTCTCAATCAGAGAAGAGGACTTGGAGTGAGAGGCCTGAGGAAGGTCTATTTCCAAGAGTTAGAGGCCCTGAAGCGAATTTTCTGACTGAATGGGCGAAAGTCGAGGACTGTCCCAGGAAAATGAGTGAATTGTTCACCCTACGCGCCGGAGAGAAGTCTCGTGGGCGCCAGCCTATCGGAGCGGTGATAGTCGTGTTGAGCGCGGTGGAGTGATCGATGCCGGGCTCTCGTCTGACATTCGACTACTCCTTAATTTGCGCAATGCTGTTGCTCATGCTGAGCCTATCGCGATAGGTAATCTGGAAGAGGGCTTGGCAATAATGAAGCGGCTGGAACGCCGACTGTCGGAGGAACGGCGTCGTCTCCTTCACGCTAGGCATGGATACGCCGAGCAATGGACCGACGACGAGGTCGTGGTTACATGGTCGGACGACCACGGCCAGCACGTCTCCTGCTGGGTCTCCGCTTACGGAGTCCGGCGCCCGCCAGAGGTTGAGTGGCACGGGTACTACGTGGCCCGGCGAGGCGGATCAGTTATGATTCGTGCACAACTTTAGGAACGGAATGGGTGGGCGTGGCTTCGAACGGCAGATCAGCGGCTTCAAATGCAAAATCAAACGGGCAGACGGTGGATGGGGCTCGCGTAAAAACGGTCTTTGTCATCTCACCGATAGGCAAGCCAAGTTCGCCGGAGCACCGAGCCGCCAAGCTTGTCTTGGATTACCTGATTAAGAAGGTGTTCCTTGAGCCTGAGTGGAAAGTGGTTCGGGCGGACGACGAGAACGCTCCGGACTCCATCACGACGCAGGTGATCGATCGGATCGTTAACAGTGAACTGATTGTCGCCGACCTCACGGACCACAACCCTAACGTTTTCTACGAGCTCGCCGTTGCCCACGGATACCAGCGGCCAGTTATCCAGATCATGAAAGAGGGGCAGTCGCCTCCCTTTGATGTTGTGGACCAGCGCGTGATTTTTTACGACCTGACGGACCCGGCCTCAGTTGAAGCAGCGAAGGAGTCCATTGCCGCGTCCGCCGAATGGCTTGCGGACCACAGCGATCAGATCCGCTCGCCACTGACGGCTCACGGTTCCTTCACCGCCATATCCAACGCCGGGCCGGGAGACGGTGCCAACGAGGCTATAGCCTCCGCGCTTACTGAAATCGTGACCCGTCTCGGTCGGCTGGAGAGAGCGCAGCGCAACTCTAAGCCCGAGAGAGAGGACCGTCTGCGGCTCAGCGACCTATCGGCAGAGTCCATAAGGGACAGCCGACAGTACCGGATGGGGCGTGAGCGCTTTGCTGCCCTCACAAATGAGCTTGAGATGTTGGACGCAAAGATAGCTGAGCTAACTAGCAAGATCGATTTCGTACAGAACGATAAAGATGCTCCCGCCGACACCCGCGACAGGATCGTCCGGGACTTGCGGGAAGAGCTGGACGCGATCAGCCAAAGAAAATCCGAACTGACCAGGGTTCTCGCGGAGGAAAGGCGGGAATTGCGTTTCGGCTAGGAGACCAAAGAGAAGCCCTCAGCGAGTCACTGTGGGCTTCTGCTTTCTTAAAATAACGGGTGGCGCCTTAAGCATTGAGCATGCGCTCTTCGTGGCAAGGGCGGATCGAGGCACCGAACCCTTCGAGCCACTGGCGAATCATGCAGGCCTTGTAGCAGGAGCCCGCGGCGCACTCCACCTTCATCATGCGCGTGGTCTGTTTCTTCGGGCCCTCGGCCCCGGCGCGGGGTTCAAGAGGGCGGCGTGCGGGTAGGCTCGGAGCTTGACGGCGATCTCGTTGGCTTGGCGTGGAGCTCCTCGCCCGCAACGGTGGCGGTCATCTTGGGCGGTAAGGCCGAGGGCTTTGGCGATCTTGGCGAAGCGCCCGTCATGGCCGGAAACGCAGTCGTCGATGGCGTGGATCAGTTCATAGGCCAGAACGTCGAGGAGGCGGACGGCGTCGTCGAGGACGGGGGCGCCGGCACGGCGTGTTCGGCGTCGGCGTCGATGGGCAGGATGCCGAGCACGATCAGGACGTGGATCAGGGCGGTTACGGCGGCGCCGCCGGAGCCGGGGTCGTCGACGGCCTCGCCGAGTATGTCTTGCAACCTTCTCGCAAAAATCGAGCGGTCATCGTTAGTTTTGAGACAGGCGAGCGCGTGAAGCCGAAGCTGACTGATGCAGTAGTAGCTACCTGATCGTCAGCAGGGGATGGGCCACCGACTGACAGAGCCGAGCGAGTATACTCCCCAAACGCCTGATGGACTGGTGGGAGCGGCCCGGCAGGGATCTCGTGCGCTCAGCATCGGCTCGACGTCAAGGGCCTTAGTCAGGATGCGCGAAACGCGGATTCTCCAACCTACAGTCGGCTGCTGCCCTTCCACTCTTCCGGTGTCACGCGCTTGATGCTTGATGAGTGTGCCCAACCCATGTGGTACTTGCCGGACGGATCTAGCCATTCAATCAGTCCGTAGGTGTGGGTCCAGGCCACGGCTTTACCGTAGATGCCGCTGACGTAGACGAGTGGCCGGCCATACTTGGGAAAGTCTCTGACCGGGGCCGGATCATCGATCGGCCGGGTCTTGTCGGCATCCATACGCGCCATCATGCGCTCGATGTCGTCTGAGGAACCGCTCTTGATCACGGACACAAGTATAGAACATATATTCGAATCGAACTCCTAAGCAGAAGGAAGTCAGAGCCGCACGAAGGCGCCAGTTGCCCCATTGATGTCATAGCGTGCACCGCGGTGGTGATCAGATCTGGCGATCCGCACGGGTACGACAAAGCCGGCGCTGGCCGTGGTCGGTGCTTCGGCAGGCAATGGGCAAGACGTGCAAGTCATGTTGTGCGGCCCCACCACCTCCATGAAGTCGTGAGCCAATCTGCTCATCCCCATGGAAGTCGACAGACGGAGCGTGCAATGTTTCTCGCAGCGGTGGATCCTGGCATCACGCCAAACGCTGATTTTCCCTTTCTTGAGTCCCTCAAACAGATAGGCGGCGGCATCCTGGTTGGAGCCTTCGTCGTCATCGCGATCGTGGCCATCATTGGAGCGGCAATGCTCCTGGCTGGCAAGTTGAGCCAGTCCTCCCGGTTGGCTTCCGGCGGCGGCATGATCTTGCTCTGGACCGGACCTGTGGCCGCCATCCTGGGAGGTATCAACGGCTACATTCTTTGGTCCCAGACGGCGTTCCCGCTCGGATTCTAGGCCCACTCGGTCATGCCGGTTGAGTGCGATCTGAATGGATGGTGGCCGCCCGGCTGCGGTCTCGTCTCGCAGGCGAACGACGGTGTCCAGAGTTCCATCACGGCGTTCTTTGCGGACATTCTCGAGAACGTCGCTTCCTGGATCTGGTCATTCATCACTGGTGCGTTCGGCGCCTCGGACATTGACGATTCCCAGTGGGACTCCGTCAAGGGGCTGACGAACTGGTGGGTCGTCGTCATGATGACACCACTCGTCATTGCCATGATCCTCCAGCTGCTGTCCGGCCTCATCAGCCAGCAACCTCGCCGTCTGATCCGGGCCTTGGTTGGCGGTGCCGCGGCGGTTCCCATGGTGGCGGGCGCTGTTTACCTGGTCCGGGAGCTCGCGAAAGTCGGAGATTTGGCCGCAACCGCGCTCCTGGACTCCTTGGCTACCGACCCCTACGTCCTGTTCATGCGGCTCTTCGGCTTCGAGAAAGCTCCGGCCGGCTCGGGCAGAGAGTGGAACGTTGTCTCGTTGGCCCCCGGTACAAGTGGGGGCGCAGGGGGTGCCGTGGTCGTGACGGCGATGGCAGTCATCGTTGTCTGGATTCTGGCCTTCATCCTGATGTGTTCGATGATCTTTCGGTCTTTCGCCCTTATCCTGCTCGCCGCCGTCGCTCCCGTGGCTCTCATGCTGATGCCCTGGGAGAAGACACAATCGTGGGCCCGCCGGTGGGGCGAGATTGTGGTAGCTTTGCTCATCGCCAAGCCGCTCGCCGCCACGGTGCTTGCCGTGGCCATCAAGCTTTTCGCCGAGTCCAAGTCATTCGCCGGACTCGCCGCCGGCGTCGTTGGCATGGCCCTGGCCTGCGGCGCACCGTTGATGGCTTTGCGTCTCGTGAGTTTCGCCGGCGGCGAGCTGGCGGCAGCCGCCCAAACCGCCGGCGGCGGGCATGTCCTTTCTCGAAGCTCCGGGTTCGCTGCCCGGCAGATCAGCCGTCAAACAGGTGGGCGCATTACGCTGGCTGCGTTGGCCAGCCGCTCGGCCGCAAACCGGCCGGTTCAGTCGAGCCGGGCTCAGTTTCCCACTCGGGCGCTGCCGCCAAGAGTCCCGCTGCCGGAGCAACTGATGGGCACTACGCCGTCCCGCACTTCAGGTGGGAACCCCACAGCTCTAATGCTCGACGGCGGCACATCGGCTCAGGGTGCATCGTTTCCGCGAGCGCGACGCGGCGTCAGCGAGCCGGACTGGAACCCGGGAGCGTCCGGTAATCGAACGCCGCCAGGTGCCATAAGGGAAGGGCCGCAGTCCCCGGCTTCGAAGGCGCCTACCGCTGCCACTGCTTCTCCGGATGCGGCTACGCCGCCTTCCCCCATCCGCCCTCAAACCACCGCCAAACCTCCGATTGACAGTGATTCCCATGTCTGAAAACTCGCGAACTCTTGAGCCCGTCAAATTCCCGCGGTACGAACGACGCGGCTTGTTCATGGGCCTGAAATGGTACCAACTGCTCCTGCTCGCGGCCGGTGTTCTCGTGGGCAGTGTGGCTTCGGCAGTGCGCGGACCCGTAGGCCTTTTCACGTCCGGGCCGCTATGGCTTGTTCTGATACTTCTCGGATTGCTGCAGTACTCACGGATTCCTTACCCAGTGTGGATCAGCCAAGCCGTGCTGTTCTTCTACAGGTTGGCCGCCAAACAGACGCGCTACCTGATGCGGCCGGAGCGGCCTGTCCTTGCTGGGCGGCTGGCTCTTCCGGGCGGGTTGGGGAACCTGGAGCTGCGCCGCGCTTCCCGCGGGGAGTCGTTCATAATGGACTCCCGCGGCAAAGAGGCAATTGCCGTATTGCGCTGCAGCACCAAGTCATTCGCACTCATGGACGGCGACGATAAAGCCTGGGCCGTGCAGGCTTGGTCCAGGGTACAGGCAGGATTGGCCCAGCGGGGCTGCGTGGCCAGGATCGCCGTTCAGGACTACACAGTCCCGTATCCCTCCTCGGCCCTTCGTGACTTCTACGAAGGCACAGTCCGCCGGCAAACCGGTGACTCCGACGAACGAAGCTGGGGCGAGCGCTCGTACGAGGATTTGATCGCTGCGGCTGGTTCCGCCATGAGTCATGAGCTGTTGCTGACGATCGTTGTGGACATTGCCAAGGCCCGACGTCGGATACGGGAGGCAGGCGCGGGAGTCCTCGGCGTCGAACGGGTACTGCGGCTGGAAGTTGAGGCTATGTCTACCGCCTTGGGAACACACAGCGTCAGCGTCGAAGAGTGGTTGCCGGAGGCAGGCCTTCTCAACATCGTTCGGGCTGCCTTTGATCCAGCATCCGCAGCAACCACGGACAGGCAACAAGCCGGCGCTCTAATGGAACCGGAGGGTCAGAACGAGCCGGAGCCCATGGCTTCCAGCGTCCTCGCTGCGCCCATGGCGGTCGAGGAGCACTGGACGTATGTGCGGACGGACACAGGCTTTCACCAAACTTTTTGGATAGCCGAATGGCCGCGGCAGAAGGTTTTTCCCGGCTTTCTTCACCCCCTTATCTATGTCGGCGAATTCCGCCATACGGTGACCGAGGTGATCCGGACTGTGCCGACAACCGAAGCACTCCGCGATATTCGTTCTGCCCAGGAAGCGCATGAGACCCGGAGACGGATCAACACGCGCTTCGACAGGCCCCTTACGCGCGAGCAGAAGGCTGAGGAGGAAGAAGTCGCACAGCGCGAAGAAGAGATCGTCGCGGGCCACGGGGATGTGCGGCCAGCGGCATACGTGACCATCACGGGCGCGACAATTGAAGATCTCGCCCGGTACAGGCAAGAGCTGGAGTCGGCCGCCGCAGGAGCGTTCGTTGAATTGCGGCTGCTGGCTGGCCAGCAATGGGCAGCGTTCGTGGCAGGGGCCCTGCCGTTCGGGCGGGGTCTGAGATGAAGCGCTCAATGCATGCCGTTCAGTACATGCCGTCGGGCGGGAAGCAGCAGCGGCAGAAGGGACCACGGCTAAAGGACGCCAGCGCAAGCCCGGTCTCCGGGTCCCTGATTCAGAACCTCAGCGAGAAGCTTGGCTCCCGGCTGGACAGGACGGAGCGCGGCGGCGACTGGGGGAGCCGAGAACCGAAGTCTCTTCGCGGTCCTCATCGCCTGCGCCCTGCACCACACCGGGCATCCACAATGACTTTCGCAGCGGCCTACCCATTTATCACCGAATCAGGACTCGGGCATGAGGGAACGTACATCGGTACGGACGTTTTCGGCTCGGGGGCGTTTTCTTACGACCCGTGGATTCTCTACGACAAGGGCGTAATCAGCGGCCCCTCGATCGTAGTCATAGGAACCGTCGGGACCGGGAAGTCCATGTGCGGAAAGTCTTTGGTCGCTAGGTCCATAACCCTTGGACGGAAAGCCGCAGTCGCCTCCGACCCCAAGGGCGAATGGGTCGCAGTTGCCAACGCGGTCGGCGGCAAGGTCATTTCCGTAGGCCCAGGCCGGCCAGCCCGCGTCAATCCGCTCGATGCCGGTCCGCGCTCCAGCGCCCTGAGCGAGGCACAGTGGCAGGCGGTGGTTCGTCAACGGCGCCGCTACCTGCTGGTGGCGCTGGTCTCTCTGATGCGGCAGGGTATGCCGCTACGGCCGGTGGAGCACACCGCCCTGGACATGGCGCTCACAGAGACCGTCGCCGAGAACTCGAATCCCACGTTGCCGATGGTGCTGGACCACCTGCTGAATCCGTCCAAGGAAACCATCGGTCTGGTAGGGAAGGACGGAGGACTGGCAGTCAGCCACTCGCTCCGGCGCACTGTGTCCGGCGACTTGGAGGGAATGTTTGACGCTCCCTCCACCGTCGCCTTCGACGCCGACGCACCCATGATGGTGATGGACACTTCGGCACTTATCGGCGCCTCCGAGCAAGCACTGGCGCTCGCGGCCGCGTGCGGAGCCACGTGGCTCGAGGCCGCCGTCACCAATCCCGACGGCGGCAAACGCCTGGTGGTTTACGACGAGGGCTGGCGAATGTTGGCAGACCCCTACATGCTCGCCAAAATGAGCGAACAGTGGCGCCTGGCCCGCACGTACGGCATCGCCAATCTGCTCATCATGCACAAGGTGGCAGACCTAAACGAGATCGGCGACAGCACCAGCGGCCACCGACAGAAGGCCCTCGGCCTGCTCACCGAAGCAGATACACGAATCATCTACCGGCAAAAGCACGATGCCATGCGCCTCACCAAGGAAGCACTTGGGCTATCGGAGGCTGAGTGTGAGCACGTCGAGAACCTCCCCAAGGGCGTTGGACTGTGGAAAGTAGGAAACCGGTCCTTCATTGTGGCCAACCGGGTCACGACCGATGAGTTGAAAGTATTCGGCACCGACGCCCGGATGCTCTGAGGCCACCCATGACTTCCCGTCGAGGCACCGAAAACCCTCTCCTTACCGCCGGACTTGTTGCCGCGGCCGGCTACATCTGTCTCTGTTTCCTGGTTCAGGTCGCTGCAAATCTTGCTACGACGTGGCGCTGCGGCAGCAGCAGGCCGTCGCCACTCAACCCTGCAGCCGTCGTCGGGCTTTTTGCCGGCCGAATCGATTGGATCATCCGTGAGCCGAACCAGTGCGACGTCGGGACCGGCGCCATCTGGTGGATCGTTGGGCCAGTGCTTCTCACCTTGGCCGCGCTCGCCGTTGGCTCGGTTGGGCTGTGGCGGAGGTGGAAGCAATCAGGCGCGTGGCTACGTCAGGACATCCTGAACCGGGAGGGCATCGCCCGGCGTGCAGAAATTCAGCAGGACTTCGGAAGCAGGGCTGTTCGACGACGGGGAAAGGTCACAAGGCCAGGACTGGCCAAACCACGGATTCAGGACGTGGCCTGGACGCTGGGTCGCTCTCGCGGCGTAACGATCCACGTTTCCACCGAGGAGTCGATGGTCATCCAGGGTGCTCCTCGCTCAGGCAAGGGCCTCTACGTGATCATCAATGCCATCCTCGATGCCCCCGGCGCTGTGGTGACCACCTCCACACGAGCTGACAACCTGGCAGTCACAATGAAAGCTCGATCCACCGGCGGCCGACCGGTCACTGTTTTCGACCCGCAGGGCATGTCCGGGTTGCCGTCAACGCTTCGGTGGTCCCCGGTGCGGGGATGCGAGAACCCGGACATCGCCACGCGCCGCGCCCTCGTCATCACCGCGGACACAGAGATGAAAGGCGAGAATGCCGCGTGGCAGAAGCGCTCGCTGATCATCCTGCAGTGCCTTCTCCATGCCGCCGCTTTGTCCGGGGAAGGAGTTCGGGCATTTCGGCGCTGGTCATCCAGCCCGGTGCTGGCACGGGAAGCACTCGACGTCCTCAGCCGCAAGGAAGCAGCGCTGGGTTGGCAGGCAGATTTGATGGGCATCCTCGAGGACGACCCGAGGAACACCTCCAACTCTTGGATCGGTGTCTCGGCCGCCGTCGCGCCGCTGTCCTCACCGAAAGTGCTCGCCGCTCTTGACCCCCGGGACGAATCCGAGGAATTCGAACCCAAGAAGTTCATTCGGGACTGCGGCACTCTCTACCTGATAGGCACGCGGGCGGGAGCTGCAGCGGCCGGCCCGTATCTTTCGGCTTTGATTGACGACATCGACAATGCTGCCCGGGAGATGGCCTTTGTGGCGCCGGGAGGCAGGCTCGACCCGCCGCTGTCCCTCATCCTTGACGAGATTGCCAACCTGGCTCCGTGGCCGGGGCTGCCCATCGTACTTTCTGATGGCGGTGGCATCGGGATCTCCACTCTTGTCGTCCTGCAGTCCCTCTCCCAGGCACGGACCGGCTGGTCCGTCGATGAGGCGGCCACCATCTGGGATTCCGCCATCATCAAGGTGATTTTCGGAGGCGGCTCCGACGAACGTGATCTACGCTCCCTCGCTGGACTGCTGGGGGAGCGGAGCATCACTCTCAACACCCGGTCCTGGTCCGCGCAGGGGCGTCAGGACGGAGAACAAATCCGAGAAAGCCCGGTCCTGCCGCTCCATGAGATCCGTCGCCTACCGGTAGGCACGGCGCTCATGCTCGGCCGACGAAGCCGCCCGATCCTCTTAGATCTGAGGGAATGGCACAAGCGCAAGGACGCCGCAGAGCTTGGTCGCTCCAAACGGGAGGTCGAACAGGCTCTGGCACACGGTCATATCTTGCGACAGCAAGCGGCAGATGAGGTGAACGATGATCAGTAGTGACGACGTCGAACACTTTGAGATCCCCTCATCCGGCGGGGAAGACGACGAGCTGACCGCGGAGCTCTTTCGCTCTGCGTTGCGCCCACCTGGCCGGACCGCCGGCGGGACTTATCGCTGGCGTGAGTTGACCGCGGAGCAAGCCCGAAGCGTGTGGACCGCTCTGGCGGCATGGGTCCGCTGGCTGGTGGCCACCTATCAGCTGACGACCTCCGTGGTGCCGGATTGCTGGTGGCGGCACTCTGAGATCGTCGCTGAACTCTATGCGCTGCAGCGGGCGGAACTCGCCTCATACGGCAGCGACGATTCTGGTTTCGGACCCCTGGCCTTTCACGAAAGGCTGCCCCACGCCGTCGAACGTCTGCGGACTCATACCAGGACTGCCGGTTGTGTCGGGTTGCAGGCTCATAAGGACCCGACGCCGAGAATCCTCCCGACGGACACGCCGGAGTTTATCGAGTGGCAGGGGGCCGCACACCAGCTCGTCGACGAGTTCTGAAGTCATGCTGCTGGCGCAGCCGAGGACATGAATTGGTATCCGCAAAGAGGTTCCGGCGGATTCCCAAGGAGCAAGGAAGGCGGCTGTCGTGGCCCCTAAACCTGAAGACGCATGGAGCGCCGTTACGGCCGATGTCCCGGCTGACGCCAAGGTGTCCGGCACCACGCGCATGACACCGGAAGAGCGCATCTCCACTTTGACCGAGGGGCTCCAAAGGATCCTGGAGAGGGCTGTGGAGTCGACGTCGCACTGGCAGGTACTGCTGGACGCCTCGTCAACTTTGTGGCGATACTCGGGCGGCAACGTCGCCCTGCTCATGATGCAGATGGCCCAACGTGGCACCGAGGAACCCACCCTTGTCGCTGGGTATAAGGAGTGGGCCCGCCACGGCCGTACGGTGACAAAGGGTGAACATGCACTCTGGGTGATCGCTCCGCGCACGGCGCGGGTCCAGCAGGTCGTGCTTCCCGACGGCAGCCGGCAGCGCGTGCCTGTGGGCGATCAGTTGCCGCAGGGCGCCGTCGACGATGGAAAAAAGACCGTGATAACGGGTTGGCGCGGCCAGGCAGTCTTCGACGTCTCGCAGACGCAGGGTACTCCGCTGCTGGTGCCGAGGGGCCTCGGCTCCAGCGTTGATGCCGCCGAACTATGGGGTTCTTTGGAAGCTGTAGCGAGGAGTCATGGATTCAACGTCGACGTCACGGATGCGCAGTATGGGCTGACCAGTGGCTTCACGGATTTCGCCGAACACCGGGTACAGGTTGGTGCTTGGCTCAGCACTGAAGAGCGAACAGCGGTCCTCGCGCATGAGCTCGGGCACGTGCTGCTCCATGGGCCCGATGACAGGCTGGGACGCCTCTACGGGAGCAGTGCCGATCACCGCGGACTGGCTGAGGTAGAGGCTGAATCCGTGGCGTACACGGTGCTTCGAGCTCATGGCATTGATCGGGGACCACAATCCGCAACCTATCTGGCCGGCTGGGCTGACGCCGTCCTCGACGCGGAGAAGGATGCGATCTCCCAAGAGACGGGCAGCAAGCTTCCTGAGTCCCGTGTGGACATCGCGAAGTCGGTACTGGGTCGCGTTACTGCTGCGAGCAAAGGAATTCTCGAAATTACGCACCCGCCGGGATTCGGCGGAAAGTTCACCGCTGTCGACGCCGACCCTCGGCTGGAACCGACAGCGAATTACGTCGGGGTGGGGCGACCAACGTCGACCGATGGGCCGGTGATGGCTGGCCCCTGAGGACGACAGCATCTATCTGTCTGGCGGGAGAGTCCCGCTGGCTCCTGAAAGGAGAAGTAAATGGGTACCAAGATCCCGATCAACATCGCGGGCAACTTAGTTGCCGACCCCGAGCTCACCGTCGGGGAAAGTGGGGTGGCCCACGCCAAACTGAGGGTCGCTGTCAATCAGCGAATCCAGGGGGCGGACGGCACGTGGCAGGACGGAGAACCCGTCTTCCACAACGTCTCGGCGTTTCGAGCGCTGGCAGAGAACGCCGCGACTTCGCTGAAGAAGGGTGACCCGGTCACCGTCGCAGGTGAGCTGGAGTTCCGTTCCTATGAGAAGGATGGCGAGCGACGCGAGGCCCGCCGAATTGTCGCCGATACGATCGGCCCCGATCTGCGCTTTGGCACGGCGGCTTATCAGCGTGCGTCGCATGCTGCAGCTTCGGCGCCGTCTCCGGAGGTTCAAGCTGGGCGCGAGGTGGCCCCGACAGAACCTGAGGTACCGGCGTACCACGTCTCGTTGAAGCCTCCTGTGTTTCTGCCTCATAAAAGCCAAGCGGCAGGGAATCAGATCAGCTTCTAACCGCTGCCAGTGAGCTGGATCGTGGCGCCCGCGGCCTGATAATACGAGGAATCGGAGGGCAAGCTTGGCTGCCTTCCGATTCCTCGTTTAAGCGGCACCTGTGCAACCTGCCCTGGAACAGCAGATGATTCGGATGCGAACTGATCCCGTAGGCAGAAGAGGGGCTTCGGACTCGGGAGACTGCCTACGTCCGGGCGCCGCGCGACACCGACCCTCCAGCAGGTGCGCTCGTCATGCTTATAGGCGGGGCGGGCACAGCCGAAAGTTGCTGTTCGATGCCGCCTGACCTAGCGCCCCCCGCCTGTACGGACGGAGTACCGAGGACACCAGTGGCCCGAGCTGGAAGAGGACACGAGCGGCGCAGTGGGGGCCGGGGAAAGCACCTCCGGCGACTCCATCGCTCTGATGCCGTAACAGAGCGGACAAGCATCCCGAGATCGCCGCCGGCCCCCAATACCTACAGCGCCTACTCTTGGAGCTTGCACGCGAGTGTTGGGAGAACTTAGCCGAATTTCTGCGAGAGGCCGTGCTCTCCGTTCTAGCATGGGCCCAGGACGTCCGGGACCCCTGCCAAGCGCGAGCTGGCGGAGCCCCCGGCAAAAAGGGAATCATGACGATAGTGCCGCTGGTCAATCGTTACCGTTTTATGACACCTCACAGTGTTTGATGCGAGGAGGAGTCATTGCTACTGGTTAGACTCCACTCTGGGCCGATCCAACCGGCTCCAACCAAGGTTCAATAGTGGGGGATACATGTCGCGTACACCGAAGGACATAGCGGAAAGCCTTTTTACGGCATTCGAGGATTCCAGTGCTGAATTCCAGCACGAGCTGTACCAATACGGCGGCCAGTTCGGCAACCCGCCGGCATCCAAGAACTATGTTGATGCTGCGCTGTCAGCCCTTGCCGCCGCTCTCGGTCCTGAGCAGAAGGAATTGCTTGCAGTAGCCGGTATAACCCCGGAGGCGGGTGCGGAAGAGGACCCTCAGCAGTGCGAGCTTGTTGTCTTCTCCGAGGGCCTGCTGTTCCACACGGCGTTCTCCGCGGCCGGAAACACTGCGCCTGCTGTCCAAGTTCTCCGTCGTAGTTCCATCACGTCTGTGACTATTACAAGCGCCGCCCCTTTCAACCTGCCTGCGAAACCGGAGCGCCTGAGGTTTACCGCGGTGTACGAGGGTGGCTTGGTGCTGGACTTCCCGCTGAAGGGGAACCGCGCCAACGTCACCTCTACCCTGGCTGACGTTTTGACTACTCTCAGGTCAGACCTCGAGTCGAAACCATAGTCGGGGGGAGTATGGAAACCGCGGACAAAAGAACCCAAGGGCCGCCTTGGAGGCGACTCATCCGCGTAATTGTGGCCGTCGGGTTGATGCTTGGCGGTGTCGCCGCATGCCAGGTCATCCGGGCTTCCTCGCCTGAGTACCAGTGCCGGGACGCCGGCGACACCTGGGTGGAGGGCTACGGTGTGGATTGAGCCATACTGCGTTCACCCGGCCCCAATCGTCCGCCCTAATCGCCATTAGGGTGGACGGGATGTTTTTAGGCCTTGATGGCATCCGTAGCAAGACCCGAGCTTGTGTTGTCTGTCGCAGCGTCAAGAATCTATTGACGACCCCGCGCTACACGCGTGCGACACCGTAGGGGTAAGACGTAGCCGGAGGTCTGCCGGGCGATGGTTTTATGAGATAGTTCGACGATGATTTCCTGGATACTCCAAACTGCACCGGAACAGACTCAGAACGCTGGCGATTTCGCCCCGGTGTACGCCAACATCGTGGCGACAGTGGCCCTCATCTTGGCAGGGTTGAGTCTTCTGTGGCAGTACCTTACTGGTCGACGCGATAGACCTCTGGTCTCCATTTCGGGTCAATGCTCCGTGACTATGGACGGGCAGGAACCGCGTAACCCCAAGTGGCAACTTGACGTGCACTTGGCGAACACGGGTCATAAAGCTGCTTCGGTCAAAGAAGTTGCCTGGCAAATCGAAACCTCCAAAAAGACGTTGATACCTGTTGTGGGTGGGCCGCTTGACCCGACAGTTCCGATGAAACTCGAAGGCCTCGACACCGAGACTTGGTCAATGGAAATCCCCATCCACGGAACAAAGTGGAAGGGCCTTCGGGGACGCCCCTACGCGAAAGTAGTGAAGCGGCTTAATTGGATACAAAGACTTGAAGGATTTGAAGTGGAAAGCACCCTGGTGGGGGACTGGTGCCAGATGGAATACGAGCCCGAATGGTTTCAACTTCCCACGGAATGAGCACCTGCATGGGGTTACGCGGAGGAACCGTCCAAAACTGTTGGACGGTTGCCGTCTCGCGCGCGCGACCCCCCCTCCGGGCCAAGGGGGATGGCCCACTGCCGGGGGTTCCACCGTGACATGCCTGAGCGACTTCGACGCCCCTACCAGCGCGGGGGTTGACTATGAATGTGAAGAGTTTGTGTTCTTGCCGGCGCGCTTTGCGTCTCGTGCTTTTCGGGCGTCGCGCTCTCTAAGCACCGCGTTCCAGAGCTTGGTAAATTCTCGAGTGCTGATCTGAGGCAGGTCATCACCGAATTCGGCGTAGTCACGCTGCATCCTCCGGGCTTCCTCTACACTGGCAACTCGCAGTTTCGTTTTGATGGACATGAGACGGCGGAAGGCATAGTTACACTCGCTGGCCCTCTGATCTAATCCCCAAATTGTCGATGCAAGTGAGCCTAGGACCAGGACGAGACTAAGTATCGTGGCGGCTCGCAACAGAATCTGGACCTCTTGGGAAGGCTGGTCCAGCCAGAGCGTCATCAGGTTCATGCCGGCGCTGATTGCTGAAAAGCCTAGGGTGACCAGGAGCAAGGTACGGCTGAAAAATCGTGCCTTCAGGTGCAGACGGGCGTAGATGTCCACCATGATGGTGATTTTGTCCTGAAAAGCACCGAGGGATTCCACCTTCAGCCCGGTGGACGTGGAAGCACTTCCTCCTGGTCGGCGCTCCTCTACTACATCTTCATAGGCACTCATGCTGGTAGCCCTTCCCTAACTCCGGCGGCAACTAATTCTTCGAAGAAGAAGCCTACGCGAGATAGATGAGGTGTGTGGTGGGGCCGGACGGAGTTCCGGGGCGCCCCACCACCATGGCGCTGAAAGCGTCGTTGCCTCGTTATGTCGACGAGACTCTACTTCCATCCTTTCCGCTGCCGGGCTCTATGTCAGCGGTGAGGTTGACACCTTCGCCTTGGCTCAAGCAGCCAATGCGACTTCTACGAAGGCATTTGGACGTTTCACGGCTCACCCGAAACGTCCTTCGAGCCGGAGCTGGACCAGGTTGTGGGTGGAAGTTGTCTACAGACCCGTCCGCGGCCAGAGTTGCGTCCTCCCTGACAATCAGTCAATTTCACTGCCAGGTCACGGTGCTGCTCTTCCGTGAGAATGGGCTCCCAATCGCCGATCCCGTCCATGTCTTTGCCGTTGTAGACGCGCTTGCCGGCATAACGAGGGTTTATGAGGACACGCCTGGCCTGGGTAACGCCCCAAAGCCCGCCCTTGCCTGCGGTGGTCCGTAGGCCAGCGGCGTTCCAGTCCCGCCCGACGCTCGTTACGGTCGCACCTTGTAGCACAGCCAAGGCCGCCCTGCCGATTGCTGCTACCTCGTCCTCAACGATGAAGACCTTGCCGTCCGTGCTTCGGTCGTATCGAAACGGGCGACGGGTCCAAAGTGCTTTGCCCGCTTCCGCCCGTTGCCGATTGGCCCGCTTCTGGCGTTCGCACTTGTGCGCCGTCTCCATGGACGCGATCGCGGTCAGAATTTGAGCCACCGCCACCCCGGTGGGGTCGCCCAGCTATCGAGATGCCATACGACGACGTTGCCGATCAACCCTGCTTCAACGTCGCGCAGGAGTTGTTCGAACTGGGGTCTTGTCTTGCCGCTCGAGGCACTGATCGAGTTGTCGGGTACAAGACCGGACTGTCCCAACCTTTGGCCTGAGCCAGTAGTTGGCAGTCTTGCTCCTGCCGCAAGACGGCCGTGGCCTCGCCGGACTTGTCCTCTGATTGTCGAACGTAGATGGCAGTCCTCGTCATGCACGCAGAAACAGGCAACTGGTCACGACTGTGGTGCCGCTTGTCTTCGGCGTGCTGCGGCTGACAGTAGTGTTCGCCGTGTTCGTCCGCACAGCGAATTCTGTATGGATTTTGACGGTATTGGTCTAGCAACCGTGGGCAGCTGGCATCCTCAACAACAAACCTGTTACGGGAAAGCAGGAGCGACGTATGGGCCAGCCCGCTCGTCACCTACTTACGGTCGTCGCCGCAGTCGCCTCGCTGATCGACCACTCCATGGCTGCTCCATGGCTGCGCTGCCGCGTCGGCCGCCGCGGGCGCCCAGGCAAGGCAATCCGAAGCAGGTATGTAGTATGTTGCCGGCCATGGCGCTCCCGGCCTGACTTGAGCAGGATCTGGTGAAATAAGCACTACAGAGCCCGGCCAAATTGGTTCGTGCAGGGCCTCGATCCAAGCGGGCTGCACATAGTCAAAGCGCTTCCAGCGGATGGTGATCCACGATCCGGTGGGTTCAAGGGCGTCAACGCTCAGGACGGTCACCTCGGCGGTTGTGCCGTGCAGGCGCTTCGCCTCATCGAAGCTCTTCCACCTCTCCCTTGCTGCCACCGTCCAAGTACGCAGCCGATGTACCCGAGTCAGCCAGATTGCGCCAACAATGATCGCAGCGAGAAGGAGTGCCATTGCCACTACGACTGAGAGCCATGGCGGCGGCCAGGTAGCGGCAACTGTGCCAAGAACAATAACGGCGCAGGTCACCACGGCTACACTGATGAGGATCAGCGCAGGTGTTGCAAGCTTGGGCTTCAGGACTGGGTTCATATCCACTGGTTACCCCCGCGCCCAGTTTAGAGCTGCCAGCCGACATTGATAAGGCTGTCTGCCTGAGTTGCCGGTTCTCCAACCCAGCCGTACCCCTGAGGCTGTCCAGTAAGCGGGAGAGCCAGTTGGCCAATGAGCTGATCAATCCCCGAGCGCTGCTCCCACTCGTACGCTGCCGGAACGGGTCCCAAAGGAAGCGGCGAATCTTCAACGCCCCATCTGTCCCTGAAAATCGCGACTCGGCCTACGACGTGGTGTGCGTCATCTGACCGGACGTCCGGGTCCAAACTATCCACAAGGTTCCGTTTCCATACCGCATCATGAGTGAGGGCGTCTCTGATGACGTGATCCATCCTGTGTTGCATCCGCTCCTGGACTTGGCTGATTAGGTTTGTCAGGTCAGGGCGTGCGGAGTGCACTGGGGCTAGCGGATCTTCTGCAACTGCGGGCATCTCAGTCAGGAAGCGCCGGAGCCGGGAATGGACCACGGCTGCCACGTCTTTGGCCGATTGGCTGGTTCCCAGGGCGGCCTTCACCACGCGCTGGGCGCTTGGACGGCTGACTTGAACAGCGCGGCGCCAGGCCGCAACAGTCGCGCCCCAGGATGGAGACTGCTGCAGCTCAGCCACTGGGCCGGGGGAGTACGTCTCGATGAATGCCGACAGATCCTCGGCAGCGGCGATTTGCGCGAGATAGTCGAGCTCAGCACTGAGGCGCTGCAAGCTATCCGCTTTCGTCCTCTCCGCCTCGCGGACTTCGTGGGCCGTCCGTTCAGCGCCCTCGGCAGCAAGGACTTCGCCTAGGATCTGCTGCCATGTGGCCTGCAGGGCGGGATCCAGAGGTTCGTCCTCCAGCGGATCGCTCTCGCTGACGTAGGCATGGTTTCCCACGCGTCCACGGGTCATGCTCACGTACAGCAGCTCTCGTGTGAGACGACCTTGCGTCACGACGGTATGTCCTGTGTCCACCGTCAGGCCCTGCGAACGGTGGGCAGTTGTCGCATATCCGAGCTCAACCGAACTCTCGACATAGTCGCGGGTCAAGGAAATGGTTGCACGGGTATCCCGGCGAACGGCGGTGAGGGACCCGTCGCGCTTTACTGCACGGACGACGTCGAGCATGGTTCCGTTCCGGATGAAGTCTCCGCTGCTGTCCATGATGGTGCGGTCATTCTGGCGAGCGATGATTGCGTCACCGCGGCCTGCACGAGATCCGTCGCTGATTGGTACCGCGTGTTCTGCGTCTATTTCACCCTGGATTACCCGGTCGGCCTGAGCGCGCTGATTGAGCATGTTTACCGTGTCATTCTCGGCTGCAATGAGAATGGAGGACTTGCCGGCTTTGATGTCGGCCTGCCAGTTGAGATAGGCCTGATCAACCATGTCCAGGTATGAGCCGTGGCGAAGGCGTCCGTGACGGTTGTACTCGGCAACTGCGGAAAAATCTCCCGACCGGAGCATCAGCGACGCGCCTTGCTCCCAGGCTTGTTCGAACCGCCAAATAGTTGTCAGCCGGGACGTCTTGCCTTGACGGTCCAGCCAGCCAAGGATGCCGCCGGCGTCAATGGCGTCCAATTGTCCCGGGTCGCCCACCAGGAGGACCTTCGCCCCGGCGTCTCGCACCTGCTGTGCAATGGCGGCCAGCTGAAGAGTGGACACCATGGAGGCCTCGTCGACGACGATCAGCTGGTTCCGATGAAAACGCCACCTGTCCTGTTCAGCAGCGAGCCACGCGGCCTTTTGTGCCAGCCGGACGGCGTGTGGGTTCCCGTCACCTTGGTGACGAGTAAGACGCTGCTCGACATCGAAGAACTGGGCCGCCCGGTTGCCGGCTCCCTGGCCGGCGGACTCGTGGAGCCATTTAGCGACATTCTCGGTGGCCATCGCAAGCTCTCGCCCCAGAACCTCGGCGCTCGCTGCCGCCGGTGCCAGTCCAACCACCGTTCCAGCTCCGAATGTTGCTTCCCAAGCTGCCTTGACTGCGCCTAGCGTGGTGGTCTTGCCAGTACCGGCAGGACCGACGATGGCGTCGAGCCGGTTGCCGCTGAGCAGGACAGTGGCCGCAGCCGCGCGTTGATCCATGTGCAGTCCAAGACGCCCACGGTGCTTGTAACTGGCGAGCGATTCCATGGTGACTTCCGCGCTCACGGCTGGACCGCCGTCGTCGTTCCTTGCATCCATAACGGCATCCTCGGCGGCGAGAGTCCCTGCATCCGTGAACAGGCGGGAGCCCTGGAAATCGAAGACCGAATGTCCTGCGAAATGAAGATCAGAATGCGCATCGACCGGGACGGTATAACGGCGCTCGTTAAGCGCCACGGACTGGTTTTCCGCGGCCGTGGCCACAGCATCGATCGTGGAGCTGCGGTCCTTCGCTGTCTTGCAGCGAATTTCGGCGCAGACACGTTCGGCTTCCGCGAGGAGGTTCCACCGGTTCCAGGTGGCGCGTTTGATGGCCACACGCTCCCGTGCCAGTGATCCGACGGCGTCGATCCAGGACGGAGCGAAGTCGCAGGAGCGGAATGGGGTTCTGTGGGAGCGCCGAACGGTTGCGGCGAGAACATGGCTTGGACTGAAGCCTTTCTTGATTGTCCGTTTCTGCCACTGCGCCGAGAGTTCGTGGAGCGGTGCGACCGTTTCCGATTTGGCTGTCCGGGTTGAAAGGGTGGCCTGCTGCCGGAGCTTGATGACGGTTGTCGCGGATGGCGGAGTGCCGTGGCCGGCAGTCCATTCGGCCACGAGCCGGTCGGTTTCGAGATCGATGAGGCGGGAGCGGTTGGAGAATTCGCGAATCAGCGCATCGTCGACGCCGGTGAGCTGCTGGCTGGGGTTGTGTGTGGTCGCGGCTGGCTTGCGGAAGTCCGTCTCGGTGCCGAGGTTGCGGCTGAGGGCGTCGAAGAGGAGGCCGTTGTACCGCTCGCTGGCCGCGACTGCCGCCTTGTACAGCGTCCGAGAGTCCAGCGTGGCCCAGGCGCCGTCGGTGATGCGCTGGACCCGGTTGGCAAGGACCATGTGAGTGTGCAGTTGGGGATCACCGGCACGCGACTCCCAGTGGTCGAAGGCGGCGGCAATCGCCCCGCGGGTGCCGATACGGGCGACGCCGTTGCGGCCCGCCCTCGTGTGGATGACGGACTCCTCGAGCCATTGCAGGGTGGCGCTGACTGCCTGGTGGTGGGTCTCGAGGATTTGGTCCTGGATGCTCCGCGGGCTGAGTGCCCAGAGGACCGAGACGGATTTTGGGACGCTGAATGTGAGGTCGAATCCAACGACGGCGTGACGAATTTCGGTTGGCCCGCCACTCTTTTGGACGAGCGTCGGCTGGCCGTGAGGACGGCCGAGTGGAGTGCCGGTGTCCGGATGAGCGGCCTGGTCGAAGACGGCCTTGGCGTCCGTTTCCGTGACGACATCCCCAGCTTCACGACTGATTCCTTCCAGGCCCGAACCTACCCAGCGGCCGGGGGGCGTTCCCGACTTCATGTAGTAATTCGTGGCATCCACGGGAGTGACCCTTAGGTCATCCATCATGGTGGTTTTGAACAAGTACTTCAGGCCGGACTGGGCCGAAAGCCGGGCAATGGACATGGTCATGGCTGTTGTCCCCGGCGGCCCGAGCTGCTCCATCCGCGGCGGCGGAACAACTCCTTGGACTTGGGGTCGAGTTCGACGCCGGCGGCCCGAGCGAGTGCCAGTAGCTTGCCGGCGACGTGGACCAGATCCTGGGCATCAGTTTTCTGAATGGCTTGGAGTCGGCCTAGCTCTAGGCGAAGGTTTTGGGCGGCGGCCCGTTGCTCCGCGGCCTCGGCTTCGAGGCCCTCGACGTCTACGGCTTGAAGTCGGAGCTGGGCGTGGAGCGAAGCCACGACTCGGCTGCTCGAGCCTTGGACGCGAGTCACTTCGGCTGTTGCTCGGTCTCGACGCGTGGGCGTGGCGAGTTCGGAGCCGTCTAGTGATGCCGCGGAGGCTATCGGTGTTGACGCTGAGAGACGCTGCCGACGTCGCCGATCGCGCTGTCTGTTGGCGCAGCGAGTAGAGCAGAAGCGTTGAGAAGCGCGACTCGGTTCGAAGCCCTCCCGACATTCGGCACAAATTCTCTTGCCCACGTTGGTTCATCTGCCGGGGCCCAGCTCACGACATGACCAACCGTGAGCTGACCTCACGGTGATCACCTTGGATGCCAGAGGTGTGAGGTAGTTGACGCGCCGGGAAACAAAGCCGCGGCAGTAGCCAATGCAGAACTCGACCGGGGTCGGGTCTCTGAGGACCGCTGCGGAGACGACAGTGGCTTCGGAAAGATCGGGAGGGAACGGCGGTCGGGCGCCTTCGGGCTGGCAGCGGCCCAGGACTGGCCGCCGCTGACGACGATGGGCTAGCCACTTGCTGAGCGGCTCCTTCGTATGTGGGTGGTGGACGCCGGCAGCCACATCAGCACGGCACCGGCAAGGCTGAGGATCAGACCCATAACGACCAGGATGTTGTTCAGGGCAGTAAAACCAGCAAGGGACAGCACTGCTACGGCGGTCAGGACGTACCTGGCCCAGCGTTCGCCCCGCGGCAGTCTGAGCGCAGCCCGGCATTGCAGCGCCGTGAACACGAGAAGCATTCCCATGCTGACCGCGAACGAGGATGAGTCCGGCGGCCGCAGGAACATCACGATGACGGGAAGGACGCTGGACACGAGAGCAGCTCCTGTCGAGTGAAAGCGGGAATGGTGACGACGCAACCCGCTCTGGACCCCAAGAGCATCGATCGGCCATGCGAATCCTAGCCGAAATGTCAGCCGAGGCAGGGAAGGGCGACGGCGGGCTCTAGAGTCTGCCGGGGCAGATCGGTCTAGCGTTTGCGGCCCATGATGCGTTCGATGGCCTCTGCCTCACGTCGCGCGTCCCGTTCAGGGTCGATACGCGCCGCACTTGCGCTGGCTCCCAGTACCTGGCTGTAACTGGTGCGGTTCCTGTACTGGCTGACGGCGTCTGTCCGCCGCTCAACCGGCGTCGCCGGCTGTCTGGACGTCCGCCGGGCCAGCGCTTCCCGATGGGCCTTGAGTTGTGCCAGCCGGGCCGGTTCCGGCTTGTCCCCAATGAATTCAGCCATGCCCGGTGGAGGCACGAGGGATCCTGCGCCCGACAGCCTCCACTCCGACAGCGGGGCGGAGGCGTAGTGGGTGGGATACACGAGGTACCGCTCAGCCGTGGGGTGGCGGTAACGGCCCCCGTATATTGCCACGAGGACACCGAGGGACTCGTACTCCATATCCAGGACGACACTGCTCAGCGGCAGATCGAGGACCAGGTCAGGAACGTCCGGAGACCACAGCCACACGTCATGGATGCCTGCCGTCTGATAGCCGCCGTGGCGGCGGTCCCACCCTTTGCTGTCCATTGGCTTGCGCTGGACCTCGAACGCCAGATGCCGGCCGGAAGTGGCTGTTGCTCTGACGTCGCTGCGCAGCCGGACGCCAGGGATCCAAACCTCATCTTGGACAGACCAAGGAAGGATGTGGTGCTGGTCTCTCGCCCAGTCCATGATGAAGCGCTTGCCGTGCAGGTGCCCAGCGGTCTCGCCGTCGCGGCGTAAGCCGTCGGGAGCCTCGCCAGCCTGATGGCGGAAGTGCTTGCACCGGGTTTTGGCGTCGACGAGCTGCACCGGGACTTCGCGGCCGTCTTCCTTGCAGTCGATGCAGACGATCTCCTTGGAGCCCTGGTAACCGTAGCGGTCGTAGTAGGAGCTGTTTCCGCGGTGCATGGCCGCCGCCATGACAATCTGCCCGTCCGCGTTGTTGTAGGCGACGAGGGGATCTGACGGTTCCCATTTGCGGGGAAAGAGCCGACGTATCTCGATCATGGGCACAGTATGAGCTGAAGGACTGACATTTCCTTGTAGGCCAATAGGTGCGGCCGGTCTACTGAGGCTGCCTATCAGATGATTTAGGGAATTCCTGCTCTGTCCGTTACGTTGCAGTCGCCGACATACCATCAACAGAAAAGAGATACACCTTCGTGGCAACCGATTACGATGAACTGCGCACCGACGTCAAGGAATCCCAGGAGAACTCCCTGGAGGCCCTGAAGACTGCCAAGGCGCCCGACGCCAAGTCGGTCGTTCAGGAGCTCGACGAGGCTGACACCTCGGATGGCCTGACTCCGGGCGGAGAGTTCATCGCCGAAGAACTCATCGTGGATGTCATTCCCCAGGCCGACGACGAGTTCACTTGTTACTCCTGCTTCCTGGTCCGCCACCGTTCGCAGAAGGCGCGCGAGAAGGACGGCCATGCCTCCTGCACCGAATGTGAGGGCTGAGAGGTTCTGGCTGGCTGTCCCGGAGCACATCTGGCAGCGTCCGCGAGGAATTTCACCCTGCCGGCCACGGCAGACCTGGAGGCACACTTCCAGGCGCTGGGTGAACCCGGTGCCATGCAGCAGGCCGTCCGGGTGTTCATCGGCGAGGGGTCGTTCTACTCAGGGCCGGCCGCGGGGACACAGCAAACAAGAATGTCAGCACGGACAGTGACGCCGTTGCCGTGTCCATGCTCAGTGTCATCGTTCCGGCAAAGGCCACGGTGGGACTGGCTGAACGCGATACAGCAGCGCGCATCACAGAGTTGCTGAGGCTGATCCCCACCGATGTTGCATTGAGCAGCCTCAGCAGCAAAGACGCAGCAGCCCTGCTCACGGGGCAGGGTCCTGCCGCTCTGCTCTGGAAGAAACTCCGCAGAACGAAGAGCAACCGCTGGGGCATCGGCGCCACGACAGCAAGCAAGATCATGGATAGGAAGAGACCCCACCTGATTCCCGTCTGGGATGACATGATTGGTGATGTCATTGGGGCGGACAGCTCTGAAGGCCAGTGGGTGAACTGGCATGGGCTCCTGACAGACAGTACCAGCCTGCCTGAGCGCCTGGCAGAGATTCACCGGCTCTCGGAAGTGGAGCTGCCGCTGTCTGAGCTGCGGATCATGGATGTGATCCTGTGGCGTCACGGGAAGGACCAAGGGCTCGGCGGACGCCGCCGGAAGAGCCGAAAGTAGATACTTGGCCAGTCCTGGATCTCCTCAGAAACTCGCCGGCATAGCCATCCGAAGCATCCTTTGAAGTTCCAGCTGGCGGGCCATGGACTTGTATAGCCGCGGGTTCATGTCGCTCCAGTCCACATTATGCGCAACAAAATCCCGCGACGAATACACGGTGTATTGATTGAAGTCTTCAGCTTTGAGCCTTCTCCGACCTTCAAAGCGATGCAGATACAGCCCGGTGTACGGACTCAGTGGTATCGTCACCCGCTCGCAATCATGAAGGGGAACACCAAAACCATGCATAGCCCACCTGTGCTCAACAGGGGCGTAATTCTCTTTCAGGTCCCTTCGAATCCCGCTCTGAGCGGCGAACGCGTCGGCAAGAACCAGGCTGGGGGACCGGTAGCGCATGACGTCCCATCTGAATTCCAGCAGGCTTCCAGTGTATGGGTTCCACCTGTCCTTGGGCCTGGAGAACTGGTCATTCCTGCTTGGCCAAGTGGCAAGATAGGAGAACAAGGCTGCCCGCAGAAGGCCTGTTCGAATGTCTTCGGCAGAGGCGTCCTTCGGATACTCGTCCCGAGCCCCATGTGCCACGCACCCAAGGGTGAACCGGCTACGGAGGATCTGAAGGCCGGCAAGCCAAATGATCTCCTGCTTCTGTTCATCAGTAACTTCGGTAGCTGTGGAACCAACGAGTTCATCAATCACTGCACCGGATTCAGTTTCAATATGACTCATGGATGATTCCAGGAGCGACCGGTCCTTTTGGCCTTCTGAACCATAGAGTGTGTGACCGTCTTTGACCTGACCGGTGTTCAGAACCACGGACGTGAAGCTCTTGCCGTCGGCAATCCGATGTATCCGCAGTTGCTCTTTGGCGTTTGCGAAGCGCCGTAGGAGGAACTGTGGCACGTAGTGATGCCGGACAGGCTCGTTCAAAATCTTTCCTTGTATCTAATGGGGAGCAGCAACAGTTGTTGACCCGGTGCTTTGAGGCAAACGCGAGAACCCTATCGCCCGTTCAATTACACAGTTCAAGAGCCGCATCGATGACCGGACTGATGTCGACCTTCAGACCGGTGACATCGGGATGCGGCGCCCAGATTGGATCAATGTCGAGATAGTTGCCGTGGTCCTTGGCTGTGCCATTGGCTGCATAGGTCTTGCCATCCGGAGCATCAACAGTCGCCACCTTGAGGGGCCGGCTGGAAACCGTGATGTTCTCGCAGTGGGCCACGACGTAAGGAACTGTCAGCGGCCACTTATCTCCGAACTCGGTGCTGATAAGAAGACCTGGATCATTTGCCACCGCGGCGGGCACCTCGACCTTGGCGGCTGCTTTTGCTTCAGCTGGTGCATATTCTGCGCAGGTTCCGTCCTGCGGATTGCCGACGGCGACCGGAGGAAAGCTGACTACGACGTACCCTGCATTTCCGCCGAGCTTTTCCGGGCCTCCTCCGGGAGCCCAGGTACGGTCAACGCAGATCTCTGATTCGTCAACCACAACGCCTTTGAAAGTCATGCCCTTCCAGATTGGGGCATTGGGCAGTTCGGCCTGAGCCGCGTCCTCTGCTTGGGTCACACGTTCTGCATCAGTCAGCGTGCTGACAGGAGCTCCTGATGCCGACGGAGTCGACGGCTTTGAAGTCTCATCGGCGGGCTCGGATGCGGGCGCTGCGCAGCCAGCGAGAAGCAGTCCGGCAAACAACATGCGGGCCGTCGCTGCGTACCGGGAAGTGATCATGAGTTCGCTCCCGTAGTGGTATCGTCACCGTCGTTTGCGGCATCCACAGGGGGAGTCTCCAGCTGTTCCATCCTCAGCAGCTTCTTCTCATGCCTGACGGCCGCAAGGTCCTTGAGCTTGTCGATGCCCAGCTTCACGCCATAAATTGCACCGGTGACGGCGATGACGCCGACGGCGCCTAGACCAGCACCTTGTCCCAGGCCCTCATTGTGACCCTCTTTATGACCGTCCTGGTGCCCCTGGTAGTAGCCGGCCCCGTAGATCGGGCTTCCAGTCATGCTTCCCCCATGCTTGATTCTCGAATGAAGTTGAGCATATCGGCCCAGCTGGGCAGGTCGTGGTTGGTTACCCGGAACTGACTTTCGTGCAGTGGTGGATCCCCACTGAAGGTGAATCATCGGCACGTCGATATGCTGTGGCAATAATCGGGGGAGGGGACGTTCCTAGCGCTCAGCTGCGGGGACAAGCACTGCTTTTCGTGGCTAGATACTGTAGCTCGCGGCCCAGATGAAGATTAGTCGCCTCGGCAAGATCCATGTGAAGACTGCTGTGCGCTAGAACTGGGGTGGTGCCTGCCATTAGGTTCTCGCCGTCGTGACCAGACTCGTCACAGAAGATCTCAACGATATAGGAGGTGGCGGTCATCTCGTTCTTCATCCCTTTGCCTGGGCGTAATCCCAAGGGTAAGCATTCCAGAGCCAGTTACTGCTTTCACAACCAGCTTGAGAAAACCATGTGATGCGGTGCGTAGAGTCGAGGTGCCGGGAAGACGACTTCAAACGTCTACAAGGGCAAACACGTTCTTCCGGTGAGGCAGACCGTCGGACAGGTCTGGCAAGATTGCTTGCATGTCAATGTCCGTCCTTACAAAAGGCGGGAGTAAATGGCTACAACGCCATAGGCTCATGTTGACCGTGGCAACCAACGGACGGGGCAGCAATGGGGAACAGTCGAGAGTTTTTTCGGGAGAAGAAACCCGCTGCGATTTTCAAGCACAAATTGCTAGAGGATTACCTCACTCCTTGGGCGGCCAAACTGGGATCGTTCAACCCCCAGGGCGTCGCCTTCGTCGACGGATACGCCGGCAGTGGTCGTTACGACGGGAGTGAAGAAGGTTCACCGGTTATAGCCATGCATGCCGCCCTAAAAGTACCCACTTCCAACCTCCGCTGCGTTTTTGTCGAGAAACTCGCCGCGAATGCGAGCCGCCTCTCTGAAGTAATTTCTGCGGAAGGTAACGGGGTAGACATAGTAGGACCCCTGCAGGGCACATTGGAAGATCGGATAGATACGGTGCTGAAAGCCGTTGAGGGGCGGCCGGCATTGATATTCTTGGACCCCTTTGGGACCGCGCTGTCTGCGGACCTGTTGGTTGATAAAATCCTGCGTCGCCCCGGTAGGGCTTCAACGGAAGTGCTGCTCAATTTCAATATTGAGGCCGTGTGGCGCTTCGGAGGCTTTCTCAACTCTGCCAGGGCGATGAATGGTGTCAATGGTAAGCCCACCCTAGAAACAGCGGACCGCTTCCTTGGCGGTGACTGGTGGCATGAGAGCTTCCGGACGGCACGTAAAGCAATGGACGACCAAGGCGAATACCGATCGGCTGCAGAGGCGGCAATGGAAGTTGCAGAGCGATATGCACAAATGATTTCGTCTAGGGCGGGAGTGCATGCTTTATCGGTGCCTGTGCGTCGCGAACGCGCCACTCAGCCGTTCTTTTCCCTGATGCTATTTCATTCCCATGATGCAGCAAAGCTTCCATTTATTGACGCAGCCGCAAGGGCACATAGGAACTGGAGACACGCCCATTGGGAGCGATATGCCGAGAAACACAGCGACCCCATGGCTTTGTTTGACGTCGACGTGCTGCCTGACCGTGAGTCGGAGGACAACCGATTGTCGACTGAAGCCGTACGAACGATCGAAACGAATCTGCGATCGCTGCTGTCTGATCGTTCGAGCATATCGCTGGGGGAGCATATGGAAGCGGCGTTCGGCCTCACGCTGGGCACTGCGGGCACACGGGAGTTAAGGAAGGCTGTAGCAAGTCTCCACAGTGGAGGTCTGATCCAAAAGCCTCCAACGCGCTTGGACAGAGCCTGGCTTCACAAAGCCTGAGAGAGCGTAGAGGGCATCGCGTCCCATGTGCGGCCCGCTAGAGTCCTCCCATTCTGCTTAGGTGTTCTTCCACCCCATTGCTTGAAGAAGAACGGCACCTCTGCTTCGAGGCACTGGTCCCGGATACTCTCCACCCAATGGGGGTCCATTGGACGGTGGTTTGGCCCCGATTCGCCGCCCGCGATGACCCAGTGAATTCCACCCAGGTTCAGTCTTTCAATTGGTCCGATGAGAGGTTCGCAGGACAGAAAGCGAACAGCGGCCGGTACTTGCCGCAGATGATCAATTCGATTCACCACGTCTTGATTTTCAACCGAAACACCCATCCAGAGGTTCTGGGGCCAATCTAATCGGCTAGCTACTCGGGCCATCCTGTGTGACCGCTTCGTCAGTACCTGGTATGTGTGCTGGGGAGTAGCAGCAATGACATCAAAAATGTCCTGCACGAAAGAGACTGGAACCTTGGCGTGGAACAGGTCGCTCATGGAGTTCACAAACACGACCCTAGGTGCCTTCCAGGAGTAGGGCTGCCGGAGAGCTTGTGGATGAATGGTGACACCAAACCCTGGGCCGCTCGTAATGGGGGACCCGTCGTTTTGGTACTTCTCCGCGCCCATTGCCTTTAGCCGCTTCGACAGTGCGAGCGCATAGCAGTTATCGCAGCCTGCAGCTACGCGGTCGCAGCCCGTGACAGGATTCCATGTTGCCTCCGTCCACTCGATTTGGGACTTTGCGCTCATTACCGTTCCTTCGGTTCTGCGGCCGATTTTGCCAACACCCAACATTACAGCTCGAATATATCTTCGAGTAAACCCTTGTGATCGCATCCCCAGGGGTGTGTTTCGATCCACGGGGATCAAAGATTGCTTTCATTCATCGTCCATGCGCGAATCAAGGACATGAGCATGTGGTGGCGAGGGCGATATTGGCCTGCTTGCGCGGATGAAGCACGCTTTTCGCTCCTTGACGAGACCATCACGAGACTGATAGGCGCTCCTGCGGGAGCGGGGAATGCAATGAGGCCCAAGAGGTCCCAGTGCAGCCCTCTGCTCACGTCCATCGATACGATAAGTTACTGGAGCAGAGGAGCTAGGTCTTCCTGTCCAAAAGTCCTCAAGCCCGGGCGCCCGGCGGCTTAGCAGCAGTCCAATTCTGCACATGCAGTCCTCGAGGGCCTGCTCGTTCACGCACCTGTATTGCAAATATTTACCGTGCCAACTGCAGCCTGGTCCTTGGCGAGATGCTGATGGCGGCGCGTTCACTTGTGCTGAGCAGGATCTCAGCGGCAGCTGCGCCCTAGCAGGCCTTGGCCTGTTCGTTCCCATAGTGGGGCCAGACGCCAGCGTGCTCAAGGCCTGGATGCTGATGAGTGCGGTGGCCGTCGCCTCCCTTGCCCGGCGGGGCTTGAGCCTCCTCAGCCTCAACGTGACCGGCCCTGCTGCTCGGGCCCGAACTGGGTGTGAGTTCCGGGTTCCTGCTCTCAGTCCGGGCGACACTGCGGTTCATTGTGCTGGGACGCAGCCGAAGAATCCACGTCAGGCACTCAAACCCGGGTCCCGGTACGCCGTACCCTTATCCATGTTCCACCCGGCGACCATCCCGGAGCCGATCATGAGGTCGCTGACCCTGGCCAAGTGATAGGCGGGGTCAGCCTCGAGGGCGAGCTGGAGGAACTGGTGCGCCTTGCTGCCTCTGCCTTCCCACCAATTGATGAAGGCCACCGCAGTGAGGAGGGGGGCGGAGTGCTTGGTGCTGCTGTGCGTGTAGGCATGGAGGAGCAGCTGCTGCGCCCACTCGACTCGAGACCACTGCGGCTTGTCGTGGGTTTGGGCCAGGAGGATCCGGTCCATGCGTTCGTCGATTCCTGGGATGTCTGCCATCAGTCTGTCTCGGATGACGGGGAATTGGAGATCCGCGATCAGGTTCACGATTTCATCCTGGTCCGGGTAGCTGTTCGACCCAAGCATTTCCGTCCAGCGCGCCCGGGCCTGCTCGAGCGCTTCCCCTACTTTCAAGCCCCCGAGTGCCGCGACGCGGTCGCGCACCGCATCCGTAGTTTCGGTTTCTTTGGTTGAGGCAGGCAAAGTGATCCGATTTGTCGGTTCGATGGTGCTGCCGCGGTAGACGAATTCGGCGTTGATCTGGCTGGACTGTGTTGCAGCCAGCGGGAGTGACCGACCGTCCTCGGGGCTTCCATCATATTGGGAGACCCTTTCGTTCCCGACCAAGAGTCCATCGCGGATGGACATCCCGCGCTCGGCGAGGGCACCAGTCAACGCGGCAATGGTTGCCGCCTGGGGCTTGACCGTACCTGCCTGCTCTTCCTGAGAGGTGTATACGGCAAAGAGGACACTCTCGGCATTGGTGTCATGGGACAGGTAACCGGCGACCGTCTGCGCGTAGCTGATCTCAGTGCCCGGCTTCGGCAGATCAACGCGGAGCGTCGCCCCAACGTGCTTATCTGACAAAGTGATGCACACCAGGCTCTCGCGAGGCCAGAACCCGAGGGTGTGGCCGACGAAACTGAGTACGTCGGCTGGGGTGCGGATGGTGAGCTCTTCCATGATCCTTCTCCTTCATCGGCCGGCGGACCGCGGATGCGCCCGTCAGATTTCGGCGTCATTCTGATTGGAGAGCCACCGCTGGGCTTGCGGGTCCGGACGAAGCGACGCAGGAGCACCGAACGAACTCATGGTTCGTGAACGGCGCGCTGCCCCCAGTTGTGCGAAGGACCTGCCCAGCGATGATCGGGATCAGAATGACAAACAGCGAAGTTGCTTTTGCTCATTCATGGGCAGGTGGGGGCACCGCGGCATGATCCTAGAGACCGCAGTTTGTCTGGGGGTTATTGCGTCGACTGTGCGCCGGATCGCCTTTCGAGTGCCTGTTCGGCGCGTTCGACGACGGAGCGGTCGTGGGCGGCCAGGCGCCCGGAAGTTTCGGGGTTGGCCATTTCACAATCACGTATTTCTACCAACCGCCGGTGAAGCTGGTTTTCGGCGTGCCGACAGAGGAACGACAGCCGACTGGCGCGTCTGTCCTGCAGGACTAACTCGTACTGGCCAAAGGCAATGCGGTTCCATATCGGAGTGGTCTCCCAGAGCAACAGCCTGGCGCGGAGCCCGAAGGTGCCATGCTTGAGACGTCCTGCCAGCCGGGGGAGAAGTAGCCCGAGACTGACGAGGAGCACGGCGCACGTTTCGCCCACCCAATAGAAGCTGGTGAGGACAGCTGCCGTCGGGCTGGCAGTGCCTTCAACCTTGATGACCGCGCCGTAGAGCAGCCGGTCGAGCAGGACCAGAGCGAACAAGACGCAACCGACGGCGATGAGGGTGAACGCCGATCGAAACGCCGGTGTACGCATGTGAGGAATGTTGCTCCTGCATACCCGGGCTATGTCGACGCAGATCCACATGATGAAGGCCGAGCCGGTCCAGAGAAAAACCGCCATCCCGGGCTGGTCACCGTATGTCAGTGGCAGGTTGGGATCGGTGAGATCTACACGGCTGGTGAGAAATCCTGCAGTAACCGCCGCGCAGGCGGCACCCGCAGCCCAACGGCCCAACGTGAGTTGCCGCCGTCGTACTTCTTTATCCGCGACCGCAGCCAGCAGGATGGCAGTTCGGAACTGCCAAAACCCAAGAAGTAGAGACAGGAGGGTGGCAAGCCCTACGCGGTTCTGGCCACCGAGCAGCGGATCGATGCCGTAGTAGACGGCGGGGACATACAGTGTGCAGGCAATTGCGGCCAGGATAGTGGCGCGAAATACGCTGCCGCGGTCAGGATCTCGGGCGATGGGCAGCCGAAGGACAGTAAGCACCCACAGCGCGGCTGCGGGGACGGCTTCCATCAGCCGAACACGCGGCGAAAGGCCAGAGGCTCGGGCAGGCTGGGGATCTCGCTGTTGTTGATCCGCATTGCAAGCTGGTCAGCAAGGGCCTCGGCTGTGAATTCTGCGTCGTCGGTGTAGCTTCTGCGGCCGAGAGCCCGGAGAACCTCGACGCCCAGGTCCGGAAGGAAAGCAGTGACCAAGTCTTCGCTCGGTTCCTCGAGGTCGTGCTGAAGGATCATGTGGCTGAACTCGTGCAGGATGATCTGTTGCCGGTGCCAGCTGGATTTCACCGTGGCATGCAGGACTATGTCGCGGTCGGCGCAGATGAGCCAGACACCGCACAGTTCTGATCCGCGCATGCCAGGGAGTTCGTCGACGATTATGGGCCGGGCGCGTTGCATTTCCAGTTTGTTCTGGATGTACAGAAGGGTCGCGTCGTCGGGCAGACCGAAGCCGTGCTCCGCTCGCCGGGCTATCTTTCGGGCGTCACGATAGTTCATTGCTTCGGGCCGCGGGGGAGTGGGGAACATTGACCGGACCGATCTGGCCCAGAGAATACCCGTTCGGGTATAGAGACGACCCGGCTTTGCCGGGCGTGAAATGCGGCTGCTCCTTCAGCGGCCGACGACGGCGGATCGCGTTTCGGACTATGAGTGCGGTTGTGAGGGCGGCTCGGGAAGTCTGGCTCGAGTTGGGGAGGCCGAGCGCCGCGGTGAGGCGGTCGTCATCGAGCATTGTGCTGATGATCTGTTTCGCCAAGCGGCGCAGGGGCGCCGGCAACCGGCTTTGGAAGACCTGGACCGTGGCGTCCATCAGATGCTGACCTTCGGGGGATGGCGCGACATGCGCCGCCTCGTATGCGTCGAAAAAGGCCTCGGCGTCAGCATAGGTAGTGGGCATGCCGGCGATGTTCATCCGGGATCCCAGCTCGGCGAAAAATCGTGAAGCAGCTGCGAGCTCTGCAGCTGTGGGCTGGCGCCAGGCGTGCCTCTGGGTCCAGCGGATGGGGACCACCAGCAGGGTGAGGAGGACATACAGAAAGTCGTCCTTGCTGCCAGGTACGTTGCGGTGGACCCGGTTGAGGAGGGCAACCATTGCGCGGCCGCGGCCGCTGTCGAGTCCTGTGGCGATGAGTTCGTAGATGACGATGGCGGTGTCGTAGGAGCGCTTCATGGGACGGTGCTGGATTTCAGCGTTGCTGTGCAGCGTTGCAGCGATGCTCGGGATGGCGAAATTGCGGTAGTACGAAAGGAAGAAGCCGAGTTCCATGTCCGCTGCGAGATCGAAGAGGGCCATGTTGCGGAACGTGGCTTCCCAGTCCTGCGGCTGTGCCGTTTCCTGGTGGCGGAGGCTCGCGGCGAGCGACTCATGAAGATTCATCGTGCCCCTTTCCCGTGCCTGAAAGTCCGCGCTCGAGGAGGGGCCTCAGCTCCCCAGCTCGGCTGACCACCTCCATGGTAGGACTGTTGAATCCGCGTGGCTAGTCGATTGTAGACGGGTCTACTGTGCGTTCGCTGGT
This sequence comes from Arthrobacter sp. NPDC056493, assembly GCF_042795115.1. Lineage (NCBI taxonomy): Bacteria > Bacillati > Actinomycetota > Actinomycetes > Micrococcales > Micrococcaceae > Arthrobacter > Arthrobacter sp. NPDC056493. The sequence goes on from NZ_JBHTSL010000004.1 coordinate 156,040, forward strand.
GCTTGCTTTGCCAGCGCCTTGACCAAACCCTTTTCTCCCTGTCTCATCATGAGAGCATGGGCGGCCGTGAAGGCCGGGGCGGCAATCGGCGTGAGGAGATTCATCCATCGTTGGGTAGGGCGGACGCGCCATTCAATGTCCATGCGTGTTGCTTTGCCTTGCTCGTCGGGAGTGAGCACTACCCGCCCGGTTCCTCTCAAGTGCCCGCCGGCATCGAAATCTATCTCCCGAGGTGCGACGACGACTGTTGGGTGGATGCTGATGGTGAGTGTGTAACCCAGCGCGGCCTTGAAGTTGAGGTGCGCGGTGGTCGCCTTGAGGATGTCCTCTTGGGAGTTGGTCAGGGGTTTGGTGCGAACCAGCGGCCCCGCGAAACTGCAGCGTGGCCACCAGTTGGGCCAGCTCATGTTGATGTCGGCGATGATTGCCCACACCTTTTCTGGCGGCACGGGGAGGTGCCAGGTAGAGCTGAGGTCGAAGAGGCGGGGAGGCATATAGGTATCTTGGCACGACGTGTATACGGCCCGGCTGCACCGCGGTCTTCCATATGCCGAGGATTGCAAGACGCTGACCCGTGACAAGGCGCCACCGTCCCTGGCATCGGAAGAAGCATCGCGTTCCAATATCAGCAACTTGTGCACAGTCTCTGTGCTCGCATGGTCGTTCGAGAGATTCCCTGTCGGTGGGTGTGCTGACCTCTTTTCGCTGGAGAGCCGAAAAGGAACCAGATGCCACATTGCTGCCCCTGCTGCCAGAGACCGAGCCGGTGGTGTCAGGTGGGCGGGTCAGGCCCGCGATAGCTCGGCATAATCCGCGGGCGGGTTCATGTTGGTCTTTCCAATTCTGGAAAGGACCAAGATCATGATCGATTCGTCACGGGTTCACGTTGCAGGGCCTCTGGCCGCTAACCGGGACGATGTTGTGGCCGGGATGCTCCAACTGGGCTACGCGAAGAGCACTGTGGTTGGGTATCTGCTGATGATGGCCCGCATGTCCGGCTGGATGGCCAGAATGAGCATCGGGGCGGAGGACCTGACTTGGGGTGTGCTGAGAGAATATTGCGCCTCTCACGGTTTGTCAGGTCCGCGCGGGCCTGTTCCCGGTGCCCTCCTTCTCGATGTGAATCTGTTCGTGCTCGCGAAAACGTCCCAGTGGTCAACGAAATCAATGAGCTCAGCAACGTCGTCCCTGGGCGTTTTCTTTGGCTGGATGTTTCTCACCGGCAGGCTTGACCGTGATCTGACCGTGGGTATCTTCAGTGCCCGGAAGCGCCCGCAGCCCGCCGTTTTCCCTCAGCCGACAAGCTCCCTTACGCCTGTCAGTGGCCCCCCGTCGTGGCGTTTGTTCGTCCTCCGTCGGCTGTCAGCGAGACTGTGACCGGCTGGCCACCGGCAACAGTGATGTGGGTGACGGTACTTCCACCGGGTGTCAGAACCGCGGCTACGGGTACGGCGAAGCTGTTGGGGTCTCGCCCGATGGTCTGTGCGGGTTGCCCCGAGGGCGTGCTCACTCCCTGAATGCGCAGGTCGTAGGCGTTGCCGGGGCCGTCGTTATGAATGGTCACTTCCCAGGTGGTCCTGCCGGCGCCGGCAGATCTCTTGACCAAGGAGGCTGTCAGCCGGGCGGCGGCGGGCGGGGTGCCCTCGTCGACTTCCAGGACGAGAGTGTCCCATCCGGGGCCCTTTCCAGCTGCCGTCGGAGCGCCATGGGTGAAGGTGATGCGGTTCTCGCCGGCCACGAGAAGCTCCCCGGGAAATGACAGGACGGCCGTGCGCGGAAAACCGCTGCGGTCGGCCTGCCTGGCAATCGTGGAGTCGTTGTTGTTGGGGAGGGCGCCGGTGACGGCGGAGCTGTTGCCGTTGACTGCCACTGCCGGGGCGCCTCCTTGCTGCATTGCAGTGGCGACGGTGAGGTACGCAGTGCCTGTGTAGGGGCGGTCCAGGGTGAACTGGACGGTCCAGGTGCCCCTGTTGGTTTGGGCGTAGTACCAGTCGGTCGGCTCCCAGCTCTCGCCGATGGTGAAGGTGAGGTCCGCTGGAATTACGGAGGGCTTCTCGTACCCCCGCGGCCGGGCCGTGACCGGCGATTTGGTGGCCAGTGCGTACTCGCCGGCAGTCCGGTCGGAGCGGCCGAGCTGCCAGAGGAAGGTGCCGTGCGTGGTGGGGGTCCACATGATTTCGCCGAGGTCCTGGGACCGGCCCGAGACGACCAGGCCTGGCCGGCGGTAGAGGTCGGTCACTGACCCTGCCGCGGGCTGGATGTACAGGACATATGTTCCCGGCGTTGCGGTGCCCGGCTTCCACGCGTGAGGGATGCCGGGGAGCCGGAAGCGTCCTTCGGCGTCAGTGGTGGCGAAGTAGGTCGCTTCGGCGATTGGGAAGACGCTCTCGCTGTCCTGGGTGGAGAGGATGACATGGAAGTTCGTAGCCGGGCGCCGGTCCGTCAGCCGGACGCGGCCGGTGACAGTGGTGCGGTCAGCCGGGGCCGGGTAAAGGGGGTCGGTTACCCAAGGGGCGCCTTCTCTGTGTTCTTTGATCTCGGCCTGGGCCGTCCGCGCGGCTTGTGCGACCAGCGCACCGGGCTCTGCGGGGTCGCCGACAGTGAAGAAGGTAAGCCAGGGTCCATACAGGCGGCGGTAGCCTGCCGGAACCTGATAGCCGGGCTCGCCGTAGTGGTTGCGGGCGAAGTAGTTGAGGATGAGGGCGTCCTGGTGGATCGCGAGGTCTTGATGTTGGGGTCCGGCGCCATAGTAGGCGCAGAGTGTGTCACCGGTGACGCCGCCCAGCGGGGTGAACCAGGCACCGAACCCGTGGCCGAAGTGCCCGAACATCGGGTTCTCGTGGTGGTAGAGGCTCCAGTCGTATTTGCTGTAAACCGAGCCCGCGGGCAGGTTGCCGGAGTTGCTGTCCGGGCTGGGAAGGTCCGGGTTGTTGGCCCCGTCAATCCGCCAGGTCTCGTCCTGAAGACTCTCTTGTGTGGCCAGATATGCGTATGTCGGCTGCTGCCCTGCCCCCCGTTCCCAGTTGTAGGAGTGGTCGAGAAGGCCGCGGTCCCACCTCGTATTCATCCGGACCTCGCTGAGGACGGTGTCGGCCACGGCGGTCATGATGTTGTAGCCGTAAATACCGCGGCGGCCGGACCTCATGACCAGATGGTGCTCGTGGCGCAGGGGAGTGCTGGTGGTATCGACGAATGCCACCTCGACCAGTCCCGCTTCGACGCGGACGACATCAACCCTCGAGCACACCAGGCGTGTCTTTCCCCCGCCTGCGTCGACGTAGAAGGAGTGCTGGCGGTCAGGATCGCGTGGATTGACGCCGTTGAGGTTATGCGCCAGCTCTGTACCGGCGACGACAATTGACGTTGCGGTGATGGACACGTCCTGCCAGCCGGTGACCATTCCGGCGTCGTCCCGCCCGAACGTGGCACGCACAAGCCCATTGTCGAGAACGAGTTCTGACGCTTCGCCTGGAAACGCATAGCTTCCGACTCTCGCCGGTTCGCCGTTGATCAGGACCTTGACGCCTTGTCCCGATTCGGCGACCGCGGCACCGCTGCCAACGTGCCCAGCCAAGACGGTACCGAGAGCAGCACCTCCGAACCCCTGAAGGGCGGTCCTGCGGGAGATACCCTTTGCCTGCTTAGGCTGCAACTGATCTGACTGCATACGTTCGCTCCTCGTTGAATGGAGTGGCCCACCGGGAAGTATTTCCCGGGGGAGGGAAGTGTTGGGAAATGGCCCTTTAGCTCTCGAGGTCCTGAAGGGACTTGCCCTTCGTGTCCGGGGTCAGGAGAGTAGCCAGCGCGGCGACAAGGCAGATACCGAATGTGGTGAGCCCGATGACAAGGGGAACGTTGTCCGTTCCTGGAGGGGCGACTGCAGTGAAGATGCTGGGGAAAAATGACGCGATCATGAGGCCGACGTTTTGTGACACCGCAAACCCTGTGACCCGGATCCGCATGGGGAACTGCTCCTGGAAGAACGTGGCGAATGTAGAGTTCCACATTTGAAAGAAGATGCCTTGCACTATGACGACGCATATGAAGACCAGTGCCAGGCTTCTTTGGTCTACAGCCCAGAGGTATCCTCCTGAAAGAGCACCCCCAGCGATCCCGCCCGCTACCATGAGCGTCCGGCGACCGATCCTGTCGGACAGCGCACCGAACACCGGGATCGTCACTACGGCAGCGATATTGGCCACGAGTGTTACCCAGAGGAATTCGCTGCTGGAGAAGCCGATGCCGTAGCCCTTTTGGGTCGCGTAGGAAACCCCGAAGATGAGGGTTGCCATGCCGATCACATTCGTGAACGTCATGATGACGCAGCGGGCCAAGACCGATGGACGCGTGCGCAAGATCTCAATGAGGGGGAACCGGCGTGCCGGGGCGGCCGTCTCGGAATTCGCCAGGTATGCCGGCGGTTCCTGCACCCGGCGGCGGATGATGTATCCAGCCAGGATGACGATAGCGCTGAGTAGGAAAGGAACACGCCAGCCCCAGGCGCTGAACTGATCGTTGGGAAGAAGAGCAGCGAGAGGAAGCAGAACAGCCGTGGCCAGGATCGAGCCGACCTGGGTGCCCTGAAGGCTGAAGCTGGCAAAGAAGCCGCGTTTGGCATCGGGGGAGTGTTCGACGATCATCGCGCTGGCACCCCCCAGCTCGCCGGCAACCGCGAAACCCTGAATCAGCCGGAGGATGACGAGCAGAACCGGTGCGAGGATGCCGATCTGCCCGTACGTGGGCAAGAGTCCGACGGCGAAGGTAGCGAAGCCCATCAGCAACATCGCGAATACAAGTACGTGCTTGCGGCCGTGCCGGTCACCGTAGGCTCCCAAAACGATCGCGCCGACCGGACGGCTGACATAACCCACGGCATAGGTGGCGAGTGAAGCAATGATCCCGACGGTCGGATTCTCCGACGGAAAGAAGGTCGCGGGGAAGATGAGCGTCGCGGCCAGCGAGTACAGCGCGAAATCGTAGTATTCAAGCGCGCCGCCGATCCAGCCGCTCATTGCAGCCTTCTTCGGATCTTTCTGGCCCACACTGGTTTCAAGGGCGGGGCGGGCATCCCCGGAGGTTGTGCGCATTCTATAAATTCCTTCGTCATCATTGGCAAGGAACCGAAATTCTCATTTCGGAGGGCTTCAGTCGGGAGCGGCAAGGGTTGGCAAGCGCTTTCCGATGAATCGTTTCATTAGGTTATGGGGTGAGGGCCGTCACGTCAACCGCTCGCTGCGGATGCCTTGCAGGGACGGCCACGAGTCAAGAACATCAGGGGGCCGCCGGTGGACTGGCGGGTGGCAGGCGTCCAGTTCAGGCCGTAAAAGTCGATGAAGACAGCGTCACGCGCTCAATGGGATTACGTGGCTTTGTTTCCGTGCGACTACCGCAAAACTGCCTGCCTTGCGCACGATCCAGACCACCACGTCCGTTCTGTCTGTGATTGTGTGAAAGGGCTTCAGCGTTGGGTACTCGGTGCTATCGCCGGTGATAACTGCCTGGTCGAAGGTGGCCTCGAGGGTCTTCTCCGGCATGGTGCTCACGACGCCGGGGGCGACGAGTTCAGCGACGCACAGGGTGTCCGGGCAGGCCGGGTCCTTGACGCCGGTGGAGGCCTACAGCGGCCGCTGGGGGAGCGCGCCGGCTTCGGCCAGCAGTGCCCAGCGCTCGGTGGCGAAGAGCTCTTCGTAGACCTCGTAGGCGAGGCGGGCGTTGGCAATTCCGGCCATTCCCTTGAGCGATAGTACCTGCAGGGTACCGATGCCGTCGAGGCGCTTGTCGATCTCGGCGTCCACGCGGGATACGAAGAACGAGGCGAGGGCGTGGATCTTCGCGAGATCGTGGCCGTTCCTTGGCCTGCTCCAGGCCGGTCTGGAAGGCGTTGATGATGGCGCGGTACCGCTCGAGCGAGAAGATCAGGGTCACGTTGACGCTGATGCCCCGGTGAGGGTAGCGGTGATCGCCCCCAGGCCTTCGAGGGTGGCCGGGATCTTGATGAGGACGTTGTCCTTGTCCACCTTCTTGTAGAGGTTCTTGGCTTCGGCGATGGTGCCGGCCGTGTGCCAGGCAGGCGGGGGTCAACTTCGATGGACACGCGCCCGTCGACACCGTTGGAGCTGCTGCCACCGGGGCGAACAGGTCGCATGCGTCGGCGACGTCGGTGCTGATCGCGAAGATGGTGTCCTCGACGCTGGCGCCGGCCGCTCCATGCTTTGCGATGGTGGCGTCGTAGTCGGTGCCGGCCGTGATGGCGGTCTGGAAGATGGACGGGTTGGTGGTCACAGCGACCACGTTTTTCTCTTCGATGAGCTTGGCCAGGACGCCGGTATCCAGGCGTCCGCGGGAGAGGCCATCGAGCCAGATGGAAACTCCGGCGTCGGAGAGCCGCTGGGTGGGCGTGGTCGTATCAAAGCTCCTGGAGATCTGTAGGGACTGGATTTACAGCAGCCTCCGAATCAGCTTCGTTGTAGGCGCCGCTTGTCATGGCCGTGGGCGGTTGTCGGTTTTTGCCGGGAACCTGCGGCTGGCCGCAAGAGGTGGCAGGTGCTGGCGCTGAGTCCCGCAGAGCTGCGGGAC